>JAYEHB010000622.1:0-3378 GCA_034659375.1 Thermodesulfobacteriota bacterium | reverse complement strand
CAGCATTTATTGAAAATATGGAACAACTGTTAAATCGAAATTTTAAACCTCAAAAGCCAGGTCCAAAAAACAAAGTAAAATGATTGTCCTTGGAATAATTAAGTATGGTGTCCCCGGAATTGTTAAATTATGAATTGTTAATTGTTAATTGTTAATTGATCAAGCTCTGTTCTATGGCTGAAAACAGGCATTTTTTCACGCACCCTTTTAATGATCTTCAGATCGATTTCACCTGTTATCAATGCTTCCCCTTCTTCTGAAGCTGATGCGGCAACTACCCCATAGGGATCAATAATACGGCTTGACCCGCAGAATGTAACAGAGCCGTCATTGCCCACACGGTTGGCAGCAACAAAATAGACCTGATTTTCAATGGCTCTGGCACTGATAAGTGTATTCCAGTGCCTAAGCCTTGGAAGGGGCCATGCCGAACATAAGAGCAGTACGTCTGCTCCTTTAAGCACCAGAGATCTGTTCATTTCCGGAAATCTTAAATCATAGCAGATGGTAAGTCCAAAGCTGATACCGTTTATCTCAACAATCTCCATGGTATTGCCTGGAGTAATACAGGAACCTTCATTTAACGGGGGATAATCTGCCAGATGATTCTTGCGGTATCTGGCAAGCATCTCACCATCGGGACTCATCACAAGGGTGGAGTTGTATATTTTATCTTCACTCTTTTCAGAAAGACTGCAAATTATGTGAATTTTATTTTCCATGGCTGCCTTACGAACAAGAGCAAAGGGCTTTTCATCCCAGGTTGAAGCTTTTTGCCGAATAACTTCCATATTGTATCCCGTATCAATCATTTCAGGAAAAAGAATAATATCACAACACCTTTTGCCGGCTTTTTCTGCAAACAAAAATATTTTATCCATGTTTTTATCTATGTTCCCAACCTCACAATCCATCTGGGCAATGCCTATTTTCATAAAAGCCTCCGTTCCTGCGTCTCTTTTAACCATTATTTGTTACGAATTAGTCCTGCCTCTTTTTTTCTTTTTCTATATTACTACCCTTACACAACGGACATATTTTAGATTTAAGTCCTTTATCTCCAGGGTTCTCTTTCCATTTATGACGGCAGGAAAGACACTGTACCAATCTTCTATCCGGTATAACCATCTCATAATGCCCACCATGGACATTTATGGCCTTGCCATTGATAATTGCATCGGCAATATTTTTTCTGGCATTTCTCAGAATTCTCCCAAAGGTTGCCCTGGAAACTCCCATGTATTGTCCTCCATCATCATGGGAAAACCCCTCAAAATCAGCAAGGCGTATTGCTTCCCGCTCGTCAATTGTCAAGGAGACCTCCAGAAGATCCGTCATGGGTATGCCCCGTGGTTTAAAATAACTTACCTCGGGCTTATATCCAACTTTTCTGTTTATTACAGGTCTAACCATTTCAAGCATCCTTGAATTCTAAATGAACATGTGCCGGGATCAGGCGTTTATTCATGCTGAAAAGGCTCCATTGTACATTGAAACCCATCAATTGTAAACGTCCATAATCATTATGATAAAAAAAGGTAAACGTTCACAAGGTGCAGTGCCCTGTGAACACTTACAAAAAAAGGGGAATCCCTTTTACAGGACTCCCCCTCTTTTAATATCTATATCAAGTACAGAATTTTATGCGGAAAACTTTCTACATCTTGCTGCCTTCAGCATGACTCTGGAGCTTAACCTCAACTTTCTTATCACCAAGGCCTGCATAGTACTCACGAAGGATAACAAGAACCTCTTCACGGCCAAAGTGATCCACAACTTCTTCGTTGTTGGAAAGTGCATGACGCAGTTTTGTTCCTGAAAGGATAACTCTGTCATCTTTTCCATGGGGACATGTTTTCATGGAAGCCATGCCGTCACATTTGTGGCAGTAGAATGTCCAGTCAATTTTCAATGCCTCGCAAATAAGTGCTTTGCCTGCTTCTGACGGCTGGGGAATTGTATCAAAAATTTCCTGTGCTTCAAAAAGTGTATAGAAATCACCAACACCTGCATGGTCACGACCAATAATCATCCTGTTAACGCCGTAGTTCTGGCGGAATGTTGCATGGAGAAGAGCTTCTCTTGGACCTGCATAACGCATGTCAAGAGGATATCCTGCATTAACAACATGTTCTGGAACAAAATAACCTTCAATAAGTGTTTCAATACACTTAATACGAACGTCGGCAGGAATATCACCAGGTTTGAGGTTACCAATAAGAGAATGGATCAAAACACCGTCACAAACATCAAGGGCAATTTTGCAAAGATGTTCATGGGATCTGTGCATTGGGTTTCTAAGCTGCATTGCAGCAACGTTTGCCCAGCCTTTGTCATCAAATATAGCACGGGTCTCTTTTGGAGTAAGATAAACACCTTTAAATTTCTCAGGGAATTCACCTTCAGAAAGAACTTTTACAGGACCTGCAAGGCAAAATGCTTTTCTTGCCATAACCATCTGAACACCTGGATGATCTTCCATGGCAATTTTCCAGAACTTATCATCTTCTGACTCTTCTCCATGACCTTTGTATACGTTTTCACATTCCCATTTTTTATCATCTTCGGTCATTTCAAATTTTTCTTCAATTTTCATGGTGGCATAAATTTCACCATTTCTTTCAAGAGCAATTTCATCACCAGCATTGATTGCATCTGCATCTTCTTTTGATGCATCAAGCATTACAGGAACAGGCCAGAAAGTACCGTCAGCAAGAAGGAAATCTGCACTAACACCTTTCCAGTCAGCTTTTGTCATAAAACCATTAAGAGGGCTGAATCCACCAATACCCAGCATTATCAGATCACCCTTTACCTGGGAACTGATCTCAATTTTTTTCAGTCCTTGTGCTTTTTTCTTTTCAGCATCAAGTTCTGCGCCTTCAAGCTTACAACAAACAAGACCTTTTCCACCATGTGGTGCAACTAATTTAGACATGTAACTTACACTCCTTAAATATTAATATTAACCAAAATAAATGTTTATCCAAACATTTATACAAATTCGAGGTAAAATCTCTCCATTATTAGTCGTGATTATTTTTTTTGTCAAGAATAATTTTTTTAGAAACCTGAAACTGAACCTGAAAACATCTATTTTATAACTCAACTTTCTGTGCGTGGGGTCAGGGTTTTGACACTTTGACCGGTAAAATTAAGGCCAGAAAGTTGAGTTTTCTAATTTACAATTGCAGGATATCTCCAACAGCGGTCATACTATCAACATTAAAATCAGCTTTTAAAGAAGAATTGTTAAAAGCAATAAAAGCGACTCCGGCCTTTAAAGCTGCTTTTGCATCATAATCAGAATCACCAATAAAAAGCATTTCATCTGATTTTAAATCAAATTCTTTTAAAATTTTTAAAAGCTGATCCGGT
>JAYEHB010000621.1:0-3401 GCA_034659375.1 Thermodesulfobacteriota bacterium | reverse complement strand
GAGGATGTAAAAAACCGTGTACAAAAATATGCTGTTGCCGCACATAAAGCTCTTTTTCTTAGGGGTTACAGCAGAACTGATATGATCCTCTGCAATGACGAACTCTACATCCTTGAAACCAATACAATTCCCGGCATGACCGAGACCAGTCTTTACCCCCAGGCTGCAGGCACAGCTGGTTACTCTTTTTCAGAACTTCTTGACAAACTGATATCTCTGTCAATGGAAAAATAATCTGATAAATATAAAGTTAAAAAGTCTATCATTGCAGTCGTTTGGATGAACTTTCATATAACTGCCATGGGCAGCCTTGGTGGTCTAAGTCTGCACACAACAAAGGATGAAAGTTACACTCCTGGTTTGCCAGGACTTTCATATAAAAAACATAAGGAGTATAAGCTAAAATGAAAATCTTAGTTGTGGGAAGCGGCGGCAGAGAACACGCTCTTACCTGGAAAATTGCAAAGAGCGATAAGGTAGAAAAAATCTATTGTGCACCGGGCAATGCAGGAACAAAACAGTTTGCTGAATCTGTTGCCATAAGTGCCGATGACATTGAAAAACTTGCCTCTTTTGCCAAGACAAACAAAATAGACTTAACTGTTGTAGGGCCTGAAGTACCGCTTGCTCAAGGAATCACAGACGTTTTTACGGAACAGGGGCTTAAGATATTTGGCCCTGACAAAAAGGCTGCCAGGCTTGAAGCAAGCAAAATTTTTGCAAAAGATATAATGAATAAATACAATATTCCCACGGCAAAGGGAGAATCCTTTACAGATAGTGAAAAGGCAAAAAAATATGTAACAACCATGGAACTGCCTCTTGTGGTCAAGGCCGACGGCCTTGCTGCAGGCAAAGGGGTGATCATCTGTGCAACAGAACAAGAGGCTTTTGATGCCATTGAATCAATGATAACTGAAAACTCTTTTGGCAAAGCAGGCTCAAAAATAGTAATAGAAGAGTGCCTTACAGGAGAAGAGGCTTCATTCATTGCTTTAACAGATGGTAAAACTGTGCTTGCCCTGCCCTCTTCCCAGGATCATAAAAGAATCTTTGATAATGATGAAGGTCCAAATACAGGAGGAATGGGTGCATACTCCCCTGCCCCTGTTCTTGATTACCTGCTCAGCAAACGAGCCATGGAAGAAGTTATGATTCCTGCTGTAAAAGCCATGGAAGCCGAAGGATGCCCGTTTAAGGGTGTGCTCTATGCAGGGCTTATGATTGAAAAGGATCAGATAAAGGTTTTAGAATTTAATGTCCGCCTTGGAGATCCTGAAACCCAGCCAATACTCATGCGCCTTAAAAATGATATAGTACCCCTTATGGAGGCATGTGCCGACGGCGATCTTCACAGATTCACAACAGAGATAGATCCCAAAAGCACCATGTGTGTTGTAATAGCAGCAGGTGGATATCCAGGTTCCTATACCAAAGGAGATGTTATAAAAGGGATCACAGAGGCTGATGAAGGTGAAAACACCAAGGTTTTTCATGCAGGAACCTCACTTGTTGACGGCTCTGTTGCAACATCCGGCGGAAGGGTGCTTGGAGTTACATCCTTTGGAGATACAATACAGGATGCCATGGACAATGCATATAAAGCATGCTCAAAAATATCCTGGAAAGATCATTTTTACAGAAAAGATATTGGAGCAAAGGCAATTGCAAGATTAAAAATCAAACCAAAAGTCGGCATAATCATGGGAAGTGATTCAGATCTTCCTGTAATGGAAGGCTGTTTAAAAATTCTGAAAAAATTTGATATCCCCTATGAAGTAACAATTGCCTCGGCCCATAGAACACCTGACAGAGCTGTTGAATTTGCAAAATCTGCAAGAGAAAAAGGAATGGGTGTGATCATTGCCGGTGCAGGACATGCAGCACATCTTGCAGGAGTGCTTGCAGCACACACAACCCTTCCTGTCTTAGGTATTCCCATTGATTCATCCGCCCTGCTTGGTATTGATTCATTGCTTGCAACAGTCCAGATGCCTCCTGGAATCCCTGTGGCAGCCATGGCTGTTGGAAAGCCAGGAGCTGTAAATGCTGCAATTTTTGCAGCCCAGATCCTTTCTGTGGCCGATTCTGACCTTGCTGTGAAACTTAAGCGTTACAAAGAAGAGATGGCTGAAAAGGTAAACAAAAAGGCTGAACAGCTTGTATAAAAATACAAAAATAGTAAAGATTGATCCTCTCCAACCTGAAAAAGAGTTGATTGAGAGAGCCGGTAATATAATAAAAAATGGAGGCATTGTAGTATTTCCTGCAAAACACCTCTATGGTATTGCTGTTGATGCCTGGTGCATGAAAGCTGTAAAAAAGGTCTTTGAAATAAAACAGCGCTCTTTAACCAATCCTCTTCTGGTGCTGATCAATGAAAAAGAAGATCTTAAAAAACTTATTAAATCAGAGCCTGAACAAGCAAGGGCTCTGATGGCAAAATTCTGGCCCGGGGATATCACCATTGTTTTCAATGCCAGGGATGATATCCCAAAACTTTTAACAGCAAATACAGGAAAAATTGGAATACGAATGCCCAGTCACCCTGTTGCCAAAGCCCTTGTTAAAGAGGCAGGAATCCCTGTAACCGGAACAAGTGCCAATATTTCAGACGCTAAGGGTACACACCGTATCAAGGATTTGAACCCGAGGATTATCAAAATGGTTGACATGGTTCTGGATGCAGGCGAGCTTAAAGAAGGCAGGGGCTCAACTGTTGTGGATGTTACCCATACCTTTCTAAAAGTGTTGCGCCCGGGAGAGGTCTCAATTCATGGAGATTAATTTTTGAGTAACCCCTTATTGTTAAGGTGTGATTTTTTTATTGACAAAATCACATTTATTTCATAAAAGAGTTAATTGTTTTAAACAATGCCGGAGTGGTGGAATTGGTAGACGCAGAGGACTCAAAATCCTCCGGGCTTTATGCCCTTGAGAGTTCAAGTCTCTCCTCCGGCACCATTAAACACAAGGGTCAACTAAATGACTAAGTAAATATTCGGCCAGCACCCCATATTCGCCCATTTTGGCCTGCTCACAGCAATTACAGTTTTGTTGATGTCAATTTCATCCTTTGTTTACGCCGACGATATAACAGATTCTATCAATGAAGCTCTAAGTGCTTACAATGACGGAGAATATTCGGCTGCAGTTGAAAGCCTGAACTATGCATCCCAGCTGATTAACCAGAAAAAAGGTGATAGTTTATCATTCTTGCTGCCTGAACCTGTCAACAACCCCTACCCTAAAGGGATAGGGGCTTGAAAAAGCTCCTGCCTGACAGGGTTGCGAACTGCTTGCATAGAGTTTGTGGTTGATTAGACGGCCAAATTCAAATTGGTATCTGTTAAGAGTATATACAGGTTAGCCCCGATGCTCCACAAGTCGGAAAGGGAGGA
>JAYEHB010000620.1:1862-3402 GCA_034659375.1 Thermodesulfobacteriota bacterium | reverse complement strand
ATTCTGAGCCAGAATCAAACTCTCCAGTTATAATTCTTTATAAAATTGATTTTTTTTAAGTGGTTAACTCCACTTAAAAAAAGACCCGCTCTATCTATTTCACTGACCAGTTTTCAAAGATCAAAATCTTTTGCTTTTTCCCTGCTCACCACTTTTTCCGGTGAGCAACAAAACCAGACCTTTATACACTTGCAATCTGCTCTTGTCAACTCTTTTTTTATTTTTTTTAAACAAAAAAAACAAGGAACAACTAAGTTCCACTAAGTTCCGTAAAAGAGAGTGGTTTATACACGGCCATGCACTCTCTGTCAACCATTTATTTACTCTTTTTTAAAATAATTTTATGATACCTTTTCTTTCCGGCTCTGAGCAGCAGTTCTTCTCCCCTAAGCTCTTTAACTGAAATAACCTGATCAAAGGCTGCTATCCTTGTTCCATTAATATAACCGCCACCCTGACCAAGAAGCCGCCTGGCTTCACTTTTTGATTTAAACAAGCCTGTCTGTACAAAAAGCTCCACTGCCTTTATCCCCTGTTCAAGCTTTGAAAAATCCAGGGTTGAAGTTGGCATGGAATCGTCCTGCTCTCCCTTGGAAAGCACACTTAGAATATTACTTGAGGGGAAAAAATCTTCTGGAATAACAGGGGTTCCAAAAACTGCGGCAGAAGATTTAAATGCTTTTTCAGCTTCATCTTGACCATGAGCAATTTTTGTTGCTTCAAAGGCAAGAACAGCTTTAGCACTGTTTAATTCAGCCCCTTTACAATCATCAACTCTTTTTATTTCATCCATGGGCAAAAAAGTAAAAAGAGCAAGAAATTTTGAGATATCAGCATCCTCTGTGTTAATCCAAAACTGATAGTACTCGTAGGGCGAAGTTCTTTCAGGATCAAGCCACACAGCACCCTTATGGGTCTTACCCATCTTTATTCCACTGGAGGTTGTAATCAAAGGAAATGTTATTCCAAAAGCCCTCTTACCCAAAGTCCGTCTGACAAGATCAATTCCAGCAACTATATTACCCCATTGATCACTGCCACCCATTTGCAGCAGACAATCATGGCTTTGGCTCAACTTCATAAAATCATAGGCCTGGAGAAGCATATAGTTAAATTCAATAAAACTCAAGCCCTCTTCAGCATCCAGGCGCATCTTGTAACTTTCAGCTTTAATCATTCTATTAACACTAAAATGACGACCAATATCCCTTAAAAACGGAATATACTCAAGCTTTGTAAGCCAGTCGCCATTATCTATAAGCAAAGCCTTCTCTTCTGCAAATTCAAGGAACCTGGCAAGCTGATTTTTTATCCCTTTTTTATTTTCATCAATCTCTTCTCCGGTAATAACCTTGCGCATTTCAGTCTTGCCGGAAGGATCACCAATCAGACCAGTGCCGCCTCCAACAAGCGCTATGGGGCAGTGGCCATTCCTTTGCATGTGTGCAAGGGACATTATGGGAACAAGGCTTCCCACATGCAGACTACTTGCCGTTGGATCAAACCCTATATAACAGGATTTTTTTTCTCCATCCAGGTA
>JAYEHB010000620.1:0-1762 GCA_034659375.1 Thermodesulfobacteriota bacterium | reverse complement strand
TTATTTATTTGTATATTCCACAGACCTTGTTTCCCTGATCACCACAACCTTAACCTGTCCTGGGAATGTCAAAGTATCTTCTATCTTCCCGGCAATCTCTTTACTTAAAAAAACTGCATCTGCATCTGAAATTTTATCGCTTTCCGCAATGACCCGAACTTCACGTCCAGCCTGAATTGCATATGTATTAGAGACCCCCTCAAAAGAGTTGGCTACAGCCTCTAATTCTTCAAGCCTTTTAACATAATTTTCCAGGGTCTCTTTTCTTGCTCCCGGCCTTGCACCGGATAAGGCATCAGCTGCCTGCACAACATAATCATATATACTTTCAGGTTGTATATCTTCATGGTGAGCTGCAATGGCTTGTATTACATTGTCAGCTTCGCCATGTTTTTTTGCAAGTTTTGATCCAATCAAAGCATGGGGGCCGTCAACTTCATGATCCACTGCCTTGCCTAAATCATGTAAAAGCCCCATACGTTTGGCAAGATTAATATTTAATCCAAGCTCTGCAGCCATAAGCCCGGAAAGAAAAGCAACTTCCACAGAATGTTGAAGAACATTCTGTGCATAGCTTGTACGAAATTTCAACTGTCCCAAAACCCTGATCAATTCAGGAGCAACCCCATGAACTCCAAGATCAAAGGCAGCCTGCTCACCTGCTTCCTTTATGGTAACATTAACTTCTTCTTCAACCCTTGCAACTACATCTTCAATTCTTGCAGGATGAATTCTTCCATCTGCGATCAATCTTTCAAGGGAAATCTTTGCAATTTCTCTCCGCACCGGGTTAAATCCAGAAAGAATAACTGCCTCGGGAGTGTCATCTATGATCAGATCAATTCCAGTTGCAGATTCAAGAGCCCTGATATTTCTGCCTTCCCTGCCAATTATCCTTCCCTTCATCTCATCTCCGGGGAGATGAACAACCGAGACTGTTCTTTCAGCAACAAAATCACCGGCATATCTCTGTATGGCAGTGGCAATTATTTTTTTTGCCTCTTTATCAGCCTGTTCCTCAGCTTCAGAAGTTATACGCTTAACAAGCTTTGCCCCCTCATGCCTTGCTTCGTTTTCCATGGTTTTAAGAAGAAGATCTTTTGCCTGATCCGCTGTCAAACTTGAAATTTTTTCAAGATCCTGGGTTGTCTGCTTAATCAAATCGGTATACTTCTGTTCTTTTTTTACTAATAATTCCCGTTTGTGATTAAAATCACCCTCCTTTTTTTGAAGAGCAGCATCCCTGTTTTCAAACTGATCCTGCCGTTTGTCAAGAGATTCACTCCGGTTCAAAAGACGGCGCTCCTCCTTTTTCAATTCACCACGTTTACTGTCTGTTTCAGCATCAAATGCCCCCTTCATCTCAAGCAACCGGCTTTTTGCTTCAACCCTTGCCTCTTTAAGCAGATTTTCAGCATTTTTTTCAGCATTTTCTATAATCTGTGCCTGGTCGGCCTGAGCTTTAACAGCTCCATGTTCTAATTTTTTACAACTCCAATAATATGCAGCACCAACTCCTATTCCAAGCCCTGCAATAGAGGTAAAAACAACCATATACTCCATTATCATATCTCCTAATATATATTTTATATGAAAGTCCTGGCAAACCAGGAGTGTAACTTTCATCCTTTGTTGTGTGCAGACTTAGACCACCAAGGCTGCCCATGGCAGTTATATGAAAGTCCATCCAAACGACTGCAATGATAGACTTTTTAACTTTGTTGTGGCCGATGCGGTAACCACGCTCCGGCCGTGCCGGTTA
>JAYEHB010000619.1:0-3408 GCA_034659375.1 Thermodesulfobacteriota bacterium | reverse complement strand
CACAGGGCAGACAGAAGCACACTCACCACAGCTTGTACATTTGGCAAGATCAATATACCTTGGATTTTCCCTGATCTTTGCAGTAAAATTTCCCTGGTCACCATTAAGTTCAAGAAGATCTGTATTGGTTAAAAGTTCTATGTTCAGATGCCGGCCGACCTCGACCAGTTTTGGTGAGATAACTCACATAGTACAGTCGTTTGTGGGAAATGTTTTGTCAAGTTCAGCCATCATGCCGCCAATGGCAGAATCTTTTTCCACAAGGTAAACATAGTATCCTGAATTTGCCAGATCTATGGCAGACTGCATTCCTGCAATACCGGCACCAACAACCATGACCGACCCTGCAGGATTATTCATTGAAATTGAATTTTCAGCCATTTTTCCTCCCTCTATCCTTTCAATCTCTTCATAACCCCAAGTATTTCAGGTAACTTATCCTCCCAGCCCATGCAGGAGACATTGACTCCTCCATACCCTTCCTGTTGAACCTGCTTTACCATCTCTGCAGCCATATCCGTGCATTCTCTTACTTTATCCTTAGCTTTCATAACTCTTTCAACCACAGCTGCCGGCATGTTCACATGGGTTACATTCCTGGCCATGTACCTTGCCATGCCAAGGGATTTTAAGAGAAGAACTGTGGGAATGATTTTAGCTCCGTTTTTTTCAGCAGCATTTACAAAGGGTTCTGTCATGGAGAATTCAAAAAGAGGCTGGGTAATAAAAAATTTTATCCCGGCATCAATCTGTTTTTTCATTTTTTCAATCTCATTTTTCCTGTCAGCACCCCGGAGGCAGGTGTTAAGGGTTGAGCCCTTTAGAAAATTCGGTGTACCTGACAATTCCACACCTGCCATGTCATGTCCATTTTCCAGGCTTTCCACACCTTTTAAGAGTTCATCAAGGGTTACGTCATAAACAGCCTTTGCCTGGTGATGATCTCCCAATGAAGGATCTTCACCTGTTACAAACATCATGGATGTAATATCGCTGGCATAGGCTGCCAGAATATCACCCTGGAGAGCCAGCCTGTTTCTGTCCCTGCAGGATACCTGAACAACAGCATCAAGACCCTTTGCCTGGAGAAGCAGAGACGCACCAAGGGAGCTCATGCGCATGACTGCATTCCCCATTTCAGGCACAATAAAGGCATCGGCAACACCTTTTATGTTTAGGGCGTTTTTTACCATTGAGAAAACATCTGTTCCCTTGGGAGGCTCAATTTGAACCATACAGGCGAATTCATCAGCTTCAAACCTTTTTTTAAATTGCATAGGCACCTCGCAAAAAAATGATCCGGTTAATCTGACAATTGTTCCGTAAAAAATATTAAATTTCAGCAATAAGTCTATTTTTATAATTAAAACAATTGGTTTTATGATTGTATGCTTTGGAAAATAATAATTTAGTAGTTAATTAATTAGTAGTTGAACCAGGATATGTTTGTCAAGAGTTATTTACTAACTGAAGATAATTTTTCAATAACTGCCACGGGCAGCCTTGGTGGTCTAAGTCTGCACACAACAAATGATGAAAGTTACATTTTTGGTTTGCCAGGACTTTCATATAAAAATAAAATCAGATAGAGCTTTTATACTTGAGAGTCATCTCCTTGTTCCCCATTTCGGGTTGGAAAGGGCTAAATGGCACAGAATCAGGAATGAAAGATGTCAGAAAGGGAAAATAATTGTAGTTACAATTTACTTGACCGTCAGATGAAAAGTAACTACAATAAACTCATGAAAATTGAGTACGACATTAATAAACGGCAAATCACCATGGAAGAACGGGGGCTTGATTTTGAAGATACTCCAAATGTTTTCGCTGGTTCCCGCCGGATCACCTGGCAGGATCACCGCCGAGATTACGGTGAAATCAGAGAAATTACCATGGGTGAGCTTGCCGGTCGACTTGTCATTATTATCCATACCCAACGGGGAGATGCAACCCGCATCATCTCCATGAGGAAAGCAAATGAAAGAGAACAACGCTGGTTTGAAAAGCAATTTGCAACAGGTTGACAGCCACAAAATTAATCCCGCAGAGTATGCTGACATACCTGAACTGCCGGAAGAATTTTTTACCGATGGGCAATTGTATCGAAACGGTAAAGCAGTGGAACGTCGAACCTGCGGCAAGCAAAATAAACCCACCAAAAGGCAGCTTACAATCAGGTTAAATGGTGAGATTATTGATTTTTTTAAAGCCCACGGTAAAGGCTGGCAATCAGAAATCAATAATATTCTCCAAAAATATGTAAATTCGCATTCCTCTGCATAGTTAGTCCAAAAAAGGTCCGGAATAAAGCACTATAATTTTATTTCAGACCTTAATTCTTTTTCAATGCGTTTTATATCTTCAGGAAAATCAACGCTTGTGGAGTTATGTTCAGTAATTATAACTTTAATTTTGTAGCCATATTCAAGAACCCTGAGCTGTTCTAATTTTTCGGTTTTTTCAAGATTTGAATCGGGCAGTGCTGTGATTTTATCAAGAAAACTTTTTTTGTATGCATAAAACCCCAGGTGATTATAAAATAAGGCATCTGTCTCATTATCCCTGGGATATGGAATCTGGCATCTGGAAAAATAGAGAGCAAATCCATTTTTGTCAAACACCACTTTTACATTTCCCTTGTTTGTGATTTCTCTTTGTTCTTTGATTTTAAAAGCAAGTGTTGACATGTTCAGGTCGGGATCAGTTTTAAATGGCGCAATAAGCTGATCCAGACATTGAGCGTTAAACACCGGCTGGTCTCCCTGGATATTGATAATAATCTCGTCAGGGCTTAAGTTAAGAATGTTTGAGGCTTCAGCAACTCTGTCTGTGCCGGATCTGAGATCAGAGGATGTCATGACTGCATGCCCTCCAAAATTCTCAACAGCGGCAAGTATGCGGGGATCATCTGTGGCAACAACAGTTTTTTTGATACCCTTTGCCTTTGCTGCCGCTTCATAGACTCTCTGAATCATGGGTTTTCCTGCTATGAGTGCCAGGGGTTTTCCATTGAATCTTTTTGACCCGAATCTGGATGGTATTACAGCTATACTCATAATTGTATGGTTTCCTTTTATTTTTGAGTGAACCCTTAGTAAGTTGAAATTGGCTTCAGTGTAAAAAACAGTGTAAAAAAAAATTGATTATCATGCTTATTTTAGTATCTCCCAATTTCCAGCCTTGGTGGCACCAACATGCCTGATAAGTTTTGCATCTTTTAATTTTTTTAAGTTATATTTAATTCCATCATCGCTTATTCCAATTCTCTCTGCCAGCTCCTTACGAGTGATGGATGGTTTTATAAGGATGGCGTAAACCCCCTATCCCTTCAGGGTAGGGGATGTAAGCCATCGTTTTAGCCTTGACTCTGAATATATTTTTCAATTGTTTCCTTACTTACGTTGCCTA
>JAYEHB010000618.1:0-3413 GCA_034659375.1 Thermodesulfobacteriota bacterium | reverse complement strand
AAAAATTGACATATACTTTATCATAATGTAATAAAGATATACAAATTTTATTCGTATATCCAAACTTTATTAAACAAACTCGCAGGCCTGACCCCGTTCAATAGTTTCTGACCTTCAGGTTATGTGAGCAGGCCAAAACGGGCGAAGATGGGATGCTTGCCGAATATTTACCCAGAATAATAGTTTTAAAAAAAACTTAACCATGTTGAAAATTAAAACAATAAGGAGAAAAAAAATGAATGCCAGAACCTTTGCAATACGCACAATTATTGCGTTTGCCTCTGTAATCTTGATCTTTTTTGGTAAAAAAAATGGTTTAAACCCGGTTCTGTATGGCGGCTACCTTTTTTTTACTGCCTGCCTGCTCATGTACCTCAAAAGCCTGTACAAGGCACTGTTCCATATGCACAAGGTTACAGCAGATCTTCTTGTTGTCACTGTAATGATAATTACAGCAGCCGCAGGCAGACCTGTCAGCGGTGCCCTGGTTGCATGGTTTATCAGCATGGGGCTTGCCATATCCTTTTACGTGATCGAACGTACCCAGAAAAAAATTTATAACCTCACTGCCAGAAAAGAGAAAAAAGCAAGGATTGTTAATCAAAATGGTATAACAGATGAACTTCCTGTTAATCAGGTAAAAAAGGGTGATACCGTCCTGGTGCCCCAGGGCGAGATGGTTCCAGTGGATGGCATAATAGTCCAGGGCTCTGCTTTAATGGATGAAGCTGTAATTACAGGCGAACCATATACTGTTTTCAGAGGAAAAGGGGATTATATTATTTCAGGCACCATCTGTGTGGACAGCCAGATCAAAGTAGAGGCATCAAAACCAGGAAACAACTCTTTTATGTATATCCTGGCTGACAGGATTGCAAGTTCCATGAAAAACAAACCTGAAGTTCAACGCAAGGCAGACAAAATAGTGCAGTTCTTTATATCAGGTGTGGTTTTGTATGCCTTTGCGTTTCTTGTTATATACGGTTTTATCACTGGAGACTGGTCTGCTGCTTTAATGCGAACAGCAGCCATAACAGCTGTTGCATGCCCGTGTGCATGGGCACTTTCTGTACCAACCGCATTTGCTGCTTCCATTGGTGGACTGAGCCGCCATGGAGTTCTTGTAAAAGGAGGTATTCCTCTGGAACTTGCAGGAAAGATAAAAAACGTAATACTTGACAAAACAGGAACATTAACCCTGTCCAGGCCAAGAGTTGAAACTGTACAGGGAATAACCATGGATGACAATGAAATTTTGCAGCTTGCTGCCGGGGTAGAGACAGGCTTTAAGCACCCCATTTCAACAGCAGTTGCTGAATATGCAAAATCAAAAAAAATCAGTATAAACAAATCAGACTCCCATGAGTATCTTCCAGGCTTAGGAGTAAAAGCACGGGTTAAAGGTAGAGAAGTACTCTTGGCCACAAAAGAGACCATGGAAAAAATGAAGATAAAAATTCCAGATAATATAAAAATAAACGGGAGAGCTGTATGGATAGCAGTGGACAACAGCATTGCAGGTCTCTTAACCATTCAGGATGAACTGCGTGCATCAGCAGCAGACATTGGTCGGTTATTTAAAAAATCAGGAATAAAACAAGTCTTTCTTGCCACTGGCGACAGCGAGGAAGCTGAAGTCAAACGGGTTGCGTCACAAATAGGTGCAGACAGATACCGCAGCTCCATGCTTCCCCAGGATAAGACTATGCTGGCAAAAGACTTATCCTCCCAGGGCGGAGTCATGATGATAGGAGATGGTGTCAATGATGCAGATGCAATGGCTGTTTCAGATGTCAGCATGGCTGTTGGAATGCACAAAGCAGACCTGGCAATGGAGTCAGCAGACATAATTCTCTTAAATGAAGATGCCGCCATGATGCCAAAAATTATTGAGACAGGAAAAAAACTTGGCCGAATCATCAATATCAATTACGCCTGGGCAATCGGTTTTAATGCTGTTGGAATAGTTCTGGCAACAACAGGAACTCTGCCCCCCTGGGCAGCGGCATTACTCCACCACGGCAGTTCAGTCTTTGTTGTTGCAAATTCTGCAAGACTTGTCAGGATTTCACCAGACAAAACGTAAAACCTGCTATTATTTTAAAACCTGATTCAATACTTTCCGCAGATTGCCTAGGGTGTAAGGTTTTGCGATGATCGCTTTAAAACCATATTCAGCATAATCTGCCATAACCGGATCATCGGCATAACCACTGGACACAATAGCTATAGCTTTTGGATCAATGGCAAGGAGCTCCTTGACAGCTTCCTTTCCTCCAATCCCGCCTGGAATGGTCAGATCCATAATCACAACATCAAAAGAAGCACCCGCATCCATTGACTGTTTGTACATTTTTACTGCATCTTCACCGTCAGGTGCAGTTTCAACAAAAAAACCTGTTTTTTCCAGCATTTGTGACACAACATCGCAAATCATCTCATCATCATCCATCACAAGAATCTTTACCGGCCGATCCTGGAAAGGTTGTTCTTCTTCTGCGGCTGCTTCTGCTTTCTCTCTTTTCAGCGTTTGCTGTGATTTATAAGCAGGCAAATAGAGAGTAAAGGTTCTTCCTGTCCCTGTTTGAGACACAACACGATGAGAATATTATTAAAATCGTGGGCAATACCGCCTGCAAGAGTGCCGATACTTTTAAGTTTCTCCATCTTTTGCAGCTCTTCCTCAACTTTTTTACGTTCAGTGATATCTACAGTTACTCCGATAGCTGCAACCATTTTTCCATGATGATCAAAAACAGGATGAGTCGTAAAAAGTGCGGAAAATATTTCACCTGATTTTCGGCATCCTTCATAAGTACTTTACACTTTCTGAAACCATTCCTTAATTTAAAGGTGGTTTTACTGAAAAAGTGTAAAGTACTTTTATGCTGATATGAAGGATGCCAAATCGTGCAGCAAATTGTCTCTCTTCAAGAGTTGATGCCAGACCTTTTACAGGATATTTAAGGAGAGTCTGCTCATCCCATATAAAAACATTTCTTATCAAAGGATTGGTTTCTTCCCAAAACAAGAGAGTAGATTCCAATTTATCAGAGTCAATGTCAATAAGTGCTTTAGATAAGCTTTCTTCAACTTCTTTGACCGTAACATGAATGTTTCTGGCTATTATTTCGGCACGTTCAGTAAGTGATATTATGGCTGAACGGTTGATGCGCTCCTGCTCATGAAGCAGGAGCTTTGGAAGAAAGTGCCAAGGCTGCTCCCATAAGCTCTATCTCCCCCCTGTAAGCCGACAACGGGCATTTTTTACCAGTGGGTAAACCAAGATGGTTTTAACATCTGCTCCGTGCCGTTGTCCGGCTCTGTCCATTCGCCCGCGTCCGCTGGTTTTTCCTAATTCTATCCAGTTCGATGCCCGGTAACACCCTCCATGGTACCGCTTCTGATCAACC
>JAYEHB010000617.1:0-3430 GCA_034659375.1 Thermodesulfobacteriota bacterium | reverse complement strand
CTGAAAAGAAAATTCCAATATGCCTTCCTTCCGGGTGTAATGCAGGAGGCGGAGGCCCTGTAACCTTAAGCGGTGCCATTGCCCTTGGGATTGCTGAAAATCTTATAGGGCTGGTGATTCATCAACTTGCAGGCAAAGGTTCACCATTTATATTTGCTCCCAATGTAAGTGTGCTTGACATGAAACATACTGTGGTATCCTACGGCTGTACTGAATGGAGTCTCACCCAGGCTGCTTTAGCAGATATGCGGGATGAAATATATGATATCCCGATCTGGTCCTTTGCCGGTGCCACAGATTCAAAAGTGATCGATGCCCAGGCAGGTGCTGAAGGAATGTTGTCAATTATCACAGCAATGCTTTCAAGATGCAATGTAATCCATGATGTTGGATATATTGAATCCGGTCATACATCTTCCCTTGAGATGGTGGCCATGGCAGATGAAATGGTGGCCATGGCACGTTTTTTCACAGATGGGCTGCATGTAAATGATGATACACTGGCTCTGGACGTAATTGACAGAGTTGCAAAGGGTAAGGAAGGATCAATGTTTTTAAGTGATCCACACACGTTTAAAAATTTTAAGTCAGCACATTTTCTGCCTGAACTTTTTGATCGTGCACGTTTTGATTCATGGGAGAAAAATGGAAGCAAAGATCTTTTTACCAAATGTAATGAAAAAGTCAGTCAGCTTCTTACAGAGTACCAGGTAGAGCCAAAATCAAAAGAGATTAACAAAGAGATCAACAATATTTTAAATAGAAAGACCGGATTAGTGGCAAACTAATTAATTTAACAGTAAGTACCTGGCCTAATGTTTTTACCTATCTCGAAAGCCATAAACACTCTAATTTAAAGAGTTTAAATATTGCAGGGATGGGTAAAAATATATATGTCCACCTACTTATATGAATTTTCATATTTCCCGGGCTTTGAGGTGTACTGGTACGACTCATGCCCGGGGTTAGTTGTTACTATTTTTCAAAGGCAATCCAGTAATAGATATCCGACAAAGGCACTTCACAAGTAACCGCATCAATGTTCAAGCGTTCCTCCATCTCCTCGTATGAAAAATAACTCCAGGTACCATCATTATTCCTGACAAATTTTTCCACAAGACAAGCATGCTGAGACACCAGTATATATTCCTGAAGTGACGGGATGAGGCGATAGTGTTGAAATTTTACCCCTCGATAATATGCCTCGGTGGAAGCTGAAAGGATTTCAATGATGACAATGGGATTCAATAATGTATCCAGTTCATGATCTTCAAACTCCATATCACCGCATGCAATCACAATATCAGGATAGGTGTATTTCCCGTTTTTAAGCACTCTAACCCGCATATCATTTGAAAATACTCTACAGGTAGACCCATCTGCCCGGAATTGGGTGACTAAATTTGTGGTGAGGTTGGCATTGATGAGGTTGTGGCTTTTTTTTGCCCCCACCATGGCAAAGAGTTCACCATCAAAGTATTCATGCTTGATTTCCGAAGACCTCTCAAACGCCAAATATTCCTCAGGGGTCATTTGAGTCTTCTCGTGGGGCTGTGCATTCATGTTGGCACCTCCATTTTTCCATTAGTTGTGTGTGTTGGCTACGGACATAAGGCGGGACAGCCTGTAAATTCAATTAGTTAGCAAGCCCTTAATTTTTGCTTGATTGTGGTATTGCCATGGAGCCAAAATGGCGGAAATTGTCCCGCTTTAAGTTGGTAGCCAAAATTAAACAAACGCTTAATATTACGCACTGCCTCATACCACTCTCCTTTTTGCTAAATTTTGGCCGAACTTAGTAATTGGACGGCAACTGGAAAGCACAACGAACAAGCTCAACGGCTCGCACCACGTAGCGAAGCGGAGTGGTGCGAGTCCGCTGGAGCGATTGGTTGGGCGGCCTTAGCATATTTTTCTCCGGCGATTTTAATTAATAATCTCAAGACCTCGTTTACGGATTCATTGTCTTTAAACACTTCGGCAACATCAGGGGCCAATAAAATCAGGTTTGTTCCTTCTCTGTATCTTTGAACATATTTACCTCTAACGCCACCTTTTAATTTTGATAAATCATACTCTGGCCGAAGCTCATCATCCATCTTATTATATGTGTCATCGTTCATGCTGTTTCCTTTCTTTGCGAGTCAACCGTCTTGCACTTATAATCCTTATTCTATCGTCTGTTTCAGTATGGGAAACAAACAGCAACTTGCCTTGGGCTGACAAGCCGATTATTATGTATCTGTTCTCTCCATATGAGTGGTCAGGATCATCATAATTCATTGACAAAGGATCGGAGAATACTGTTGCAGCCTCGTCAAATGAAACTCCATGTTTTTCTATATTTTTTTTAGCTTTTTTCGGATTCCACTCAAATTTCAACGGCATGTGTCATGTCATCCTTGTTTTTGTTAAGGCACCCAATGTTAAAGCTCAGGGGCACTGCGGAGTTGCCTCCTATTCAGCGTCTTGTTGGTCGTCTCACAAAGAAAAAATAAAAAATCTAATTGGTCCAATCATCTTGCTCATACGGCCCATGAATTGACTTGAAACAGCCTCGACTTTCAGCGATGTCTCTATTCAACCCCGTGGCCACCCAGTTTACTGAACAGACGACCTTATCAGTATCAAGGATAACGCCCTTAATGCGTTCTACGGGGTCGGACCACGCTAATACCCCCGGCTGAAGCGGGTATCTTGCCCCTGTGCAAGCGTTTCTTCAAGAAAAGAGATACCTGTCCCTTCCGGGTGATCGTTGATAATGGAAAAAATATTTTCCAGGTCTTCGGCTTGTTTTGATTGCGGCATGGTCGGTAAGTTTCTCATAAACTGTCCTGAAATCAGGATGGTCGGGATTAAATGTTTTCTGAATCAGCAGGTGTGACACAGCGGTGACATAAAAATGGCACACAATTTGTCACAAGGTGTCCCCAGAACTCTATGCACTTGCGATTTTTTAAGTTGAAATTTTATCATCTTATCATCCTCACCATTTTGGTCCGCTGCATAATTTTGTAATCATAATCTTTATCGGGGTCTAACTTGCCAAATAGATCGAGAATTCCCTGTTGTTTCCGTCGACTGACAAATTCCTTAAGTGCAATATTGACCGTGTCTTTTTTTTGTTTTGAACCCACTAAGCAATAGTGCCTCTTTTAATAATTGATTATCAATTGCTAAGTTTGTAGCCATAGCACACCTCCTTTTAAGCTACATTACGACACACAGCACAATGTGTCAAGCATTTTACCTCTTCCTTCCAAAGGCTTAATTTAACAATATAGGAATTTCCATACTTGCTGGGCTTTGCAGTGTACTGGTACGACTTATGCCCAGGTCTTGCATCTGCAGTAAAATATAGTAAAGCTTACAGTTCAGCGGATTACATGTAATTGACAGCAGGACAGTCGTGAACGGTTACCTGATTTTA
>JAYEHB010000616.1:0-3440 GCA_034659375.1 Thermodesulfobacteriota bacterium | reverse complement strand
TTTCATCATTTGTTGTGTGCAGACTTCGACCACCAAGGCTGCCCGTGGCAGTTTATATGAAACTCCGTCCAAAAGACTGTAGTGATAAGAGTTTCATTGTTTGTTGTGGCCGATGCAATGACCATGCTCCGGCCATGCCGGTTATATAAAAATTTCAATTGTCAAATTACAGATACTTGTTTTTTTAAGAGTCATTGAAAAATTCCGAGCTTGGAGGGGAGATGAAAAAAATTGATCTAAACTGCGACATGGGAGAGAGTTTCGGACCATATAAAATGGGTATGGATAAAGAGGCTATGCCCCACATAACCTCGGCAAACATTGCCTGTGCATGGCATGCCGGCGACCCGGTTGTCATGAATAAAACCGTAAAAATGGCTGTGGAAAACAATGTCAATATTGGTGCCCACCCTGGATATCCAGATCTCATGGGATTTGGAAGAAGAGATATGGAGCTTTCCTGTGAGGAATTGAGAACCTGCATAATTTACCAGATTGGAGCGTTACAGGCGTTTTGCACAGCCCATGGCACAAGAATTACCCATGTAAAACCCCATGGAAGTCTATACCTTAAAGCTGTGGAAGATATTGATACTGCATGCACTATTGCCAGGGCAATCGTGGATGTTGACCCGACAATTGCCTACATCGCCCTGGCAGGAGAAAAAGGAAAAATTATGGGGGATATTGGCAAGGAAGTGGGTTTAAATGTAATTTATGAAGCTTTCCCTGACCGGGCATATACCAGGGAGGGAACCCTTGCCCCAAGAAAACTTCCCAACGCTGTTATCAAAGACCCTGGGGAAGTGGCAGAAAGGGCATTAATGATGGCAACCAAAGGAAAAGTAATCAGCATTGACGGAAAAGAGATCTCCCTCAAGGCCCAGACTCTTTGTGTCCACGGGGACACCCCCAATGCAGTCAAACTTTTAAAAACAATTAAACAAACCCTTGAATCCAACTCAATAAAAGTAGCTCCGGCTATTAAAATAAATTCAAAGGAATAAACTTAATGGTTAAGGGTATATACAAAAAACCCATCTTTAAAATTGCAGGTGACCAGGGGCTTCTCATGGAGTATGGCAACATCATCGACCCTGGAATTAACAGCAGAATCAGGGCCATGGCAGCACAATTTAAGATTCAAAAGCCCCGGGGAATTGTGGAGGTAATACCCACCTATTGTTCAATGATTATTATATATGACCCTGAAATAACCGATCCCGATATATTAATGCCTGCACTGATTGCCATGGATGAGAATTCTTCCAGAGTGACAAGTTCAGCTCCAAAAACCGTTGAACTGCCGGTCTGTTATGACCATATCTTTGGCCTGGATATAGAGTATGTTGCTGAATTTAACAATTTATCAGTTCAAAAAGTTATCAAAAGCCACACCGCCCCCCTCTACCCCATATATATGATTGGATTTACACCGGGCTTCCCTTATCTTGGAGGATTGTCAGAAAAACTTCACACACCTAGACTGGCCTCTCCCCGCACTCTTGTGCCGGCAGGTTCTGTTGGAATAGCCAACAACCAGACCGGTATTTACCCCATGGCGAGTCCTGGCGGCTGGCAGCTAATTGGCAGATGTCCTGTAAAACTCTTTAATCCCCAAAAAGAAAACCCCATTCTGCTCAAAGCCGGGGATCTCTTAAAATTTACCCCCATATCCATGGAAGAGTACCATGCAATTAAAGGTGAAAACCAATGAAAGTTTTCAGGATAATTGAGCCAGGGTCCTTTACAACCGTCCAGGACAGGGGAAGATACGGTTTCCAGCAGTTTGGTGTTCCGCTCTGCGGCATGCTGGACGTTTTTGCAGGAGAAATTGCAAACATTCTTGTTGGCAACTTTAACAATGAGGCTCTGCTTGAATTTACATTTCTTGGGGGCACATTGGAAGTGATCAATGCTGTTGACATTGCCCTGGCAGGTGGAAATATGGAGGCCACAATCAATGGCAAAGCAGTTGAAAACTGGAGCTCCCACAATGTATTGCCAGGTGACATCATCAGACTTAACCAGGTGAAAAAAGGGTGCAGAGCCTATCTTGGAATCACCGGGGGTATTGATGTGCCCATTGTAATGGGGAGCCGTTCCTGCTACACTGGTGCCAAAATAGGAGGATTTAAGGGACGAGTCCTGGCCAGTGGAGATATTCTCACCAGAGGAGACAAAGAACCTTTAAATAAACTTAAGACAATTCCTGAAAAGTATATTCCCCGTTATGGTTCCAACATTGTATTAAGAGCCATACCAGGCCCCCAGAAAGAGTACTTTGACAGCGGAATGGAAACTTTTTTCAATTCATGTTTCACAGTATCAAACCAGGCCAACAGAATGGGATACCGGCTTAATGGAAATTGTGTAAAGCAGAAAAAATCCATGCCAAAAAGCATCATATCTGAACCAAGCCTTCCCGGAGGAGTCCAGATACCTGAAGATGGTCAGCCAATAATACTTCTGGCAGAACAGACCGTTGGGGGATACACCAAAATAGCAACAGTGATCTCAACTGATATTTCAAAGATTGCCCAGGCAATGCCTGGAGATAAAATTTCATTTAAACCTGTGACACTTCAACAGGCTCACAAAATTTACAGAAAAAGAAAAAAATTTTTCCAAAAACTTCAAAACATAGATCTATCGATAAAATCCATGGCCACCATGGGAAAAGAATTTTTTAATAGTGAATTTTTTCAACAAAAAATAGAAGAATATATGCTTCAGATATAAGCGGCATGGCCGGAGCATGATTATTCTCATCGGCCACAACAAAGTTGGACGGATTTTCATAGAAAAAAAGTGCCCATGCAGACGGTCTGCCTGGGTCACAAATTAGTGATCATTGGAAAATTTATTTTTTCAGGTGAACCACTAAATATTAATTTAACACTGTTTTAAAAGGATTAATTACAATGAACAGATTAAAAAAGATGTTGATCGTAGCAACTATTGTTCTCTTTTCTGTTACAGCCTCATGGGCTGACAAAACAGCAAAACTTGATCTTAACGCCGTCTATGGTTCCACAAGTTTCCACACCATGGGTGCCATGGATTTTGCAAAACTTGCCAAAGAGTATTCCAATGGAAGCATTGAGATTACAGTTCATCCAGGTGGCAGCCTTGGATTTAAAGGCCCTGAACTTTTAAAATCCATCAAAGATGCCCAGCTTCCCATGAGTGATATTCTCATGGGTGTTGTTGCAGGAAGTGAGCATCTGTTTGGTATAAGCTCCCTGCCAAGGCTTGCAGCATCCTTTGACGAGGCAAAAGAGCTGTACAATGATTGCAAGCCACTCTATGAAAAAGCTGCTGCAAAATGGAACCAGAAATTGCTCTATGCTGCTCCCTGGCCCCCCAGCGGACTTGTCACTAAAAATAGTGTAGCCTCTTCTGCTGATATAAAAGGTCTTAAAACAAGAACCTATGAC
>JAYEHB010000615.1:0-3440 GCA_034659375.1 Thermodesulfobacteriota bacterium | reverse complement strand
TATGATGTGCTTCTCCTTGATATGAAGCTTAAAGATATGAACGGCATGGAGATTCTGGAAAAGATAAAAAAAAGCAAGCCCGAACTTTATGTAATTGTGATCACAGGTTATTCTACATTAGCAAACACAGTTAAAGCCATGAAGCTTGGCGCCGATGACTATCTATCAAAACCTTTTAATGAAAAAGAGTTGATTGATGCAGTTAAACAAATTTTTAATGACTGATTTAAAAAAATCATGGAGTTATTTATATGGAAAAAAATAACACAGCAGAAAAAAAAATTCATGGGTCGGTTATGGTTGTGGGAGGAGGCATCGCTGGAATGCAGGCGGCTCTTGACATTGCCAATTCAGGATTTTATGTTCATTTAGTGGAAAAATCACCGGCCATTGGCGGGAAAATGGCCCAGCTGGACAAAACATTTCCCACAAATGATTGTTCAATGTGAATTATCTCTCCAAAACTGGTCGAGGTCGGCCGGCATATAAACATTGAGCTGCTAACATTAACAGAAGTTGTTGATATTAACGGGCAGGAGGGTGATCTTACAGTTTCTCTGGTTCAGCATCCCCGTTATATTGATACTGACAAGTGCATCGCATGCGGACTTTGTGCAGAAAAATGCCCAAAAAAAGTTGATGACGAATACAATGAAGGGCTTTCCAAAAGAAAGGCTGTTTATGTTCCATATTCCCAGGCAGTTCCCCTTAAATACGCCATTGACCCGGATACTTGTATCTATATTAAGAAAAAAAGATGTGGTTTATGTAAAGATATCTGTCCTTCCGACGCCATAAATTTTGACGATACTGAAAAAGAGTTATCTCTCAATGTCGGGTCAGTTATACTCTCCACAGGCTTTAGTTCATTTGATCCTTCAAAATTTGACAACCTTGGTTTTGCAACTCATCCTGATATTGTAACTTCCATGGGTTTTGAAAGGGTGCTGTCAGCAACTGGTCCCTATGGAGGTCACCTCTCTCTCCCTTCTGATAAAAAACATAAAAAAGAACCAAAAAAAATCGCATGGCTCCAGTGTGTCGGATCAAGGGATGAAAACAGATGCAACAATGGATACTGCTCCTCTGTATGCTGCATGTATGCAGTAAAACAGGCTGTCATGGCAAAGGATCACGCAAAAACCCCTCTTGATTGTGCCATATTTTACATGGACATGAGAACCCAGGGAAAAGATTTTGACAGATATTATGAAAACGCAAAAAAAAGCGGGGTCAGATTCATAAAATCAAGGGTTCACTCTGTGGTTCCTGACAGGGAAAATAACGGACTTCTCATGAAATACGTGGATGAACAGGGGAATATTGAAGATGAAGCCTTTGATATAGTTGTACTTTCCACGGGCCTTGAAATTGATAAAACTTCAGTTGAGCTTTTAAATACCATGGGTGTTGAGCTTGATAAATTTAATTTTATTACAACTGACAGTTTTAACCCTGTTTCAACTTCCATGTCCGGGGTTTACGCCTGCGGAGTTCTTACAGGTCCAAAAGATATTCCTCTGTCAGTTATGGAGGCAAGTGCTGCTGCTTCTGCTGCCACGGAAAATCTTGCAAAAGTAAGAGACACAAAAACAAAAGAGATAATCCTGCCGGAAATGCGT
Organism: Thermodesulfobacteriota bacterium; assembly: GCA_034659375.1. GTDB lineage: Bacteria > Desulfobacterota > Desulfobacteria > Desulfobacterales > Desulfobacteraceae > DATFJZ01. The sequence goes on along the minus strand of JAYEHB010000615.1, from coordinate 1,818 downwards.
GATGTTCTAAGGGAATATCCCAGGATAGGGGTTTTTGTCTGTAACTGTGGAACAAATATTGGTGGAACAGTAAATGTCCCTGAAGTGGCTGAATATGCCAAAAGCCTTGCCGGAGTAGTCTATGTTGAAGAGAATCTTTTTACATGCTCCCAGGACACCCAGGACAAAATGGCTGAAGTTATCAAAGAACAGAAGCTTAACAGGGTTGTTGTTGCAGCCTGTACTCCTAAAACCCATGAAGATCTCTTCAGAGAGACACTTATAAGTGCCGGACTTAACAAATATCTTGTTGAAATGGCAAATATCAGAAATCAGGATTCATGGGTTCACTCAAAAGAGCCTGAAAAAGCAACCAAAAAGGCCAAAGAACTGGTAAACATGGCTGTGTCAAAAGCTTTTCTTTTAGATCCTCTGTTTCAAAACAAACTTCCAATTACCCAGGCAGCCCTTGTTGTGGGAGGGGGAGTTGCAGGCATAACAGCAGCCCTTGCCCTTGCACGTCAGGGATACCCTGTACATCTGGTGGAAAAAAACCAGAATCTTGGAGGAAACAGCCGTTTTCTGCATAAAACATTTCTTGGTGAGGATATGCAGGGCTCTGTAAAAAAAATGATCAAAGAGGTCCAAAGTAACGACCTTATTGCCATTTATATTGGAGCTGAAGTAAAAAACGCCAGGGGTTTTGTTGGTAATTTCAAAACAACCATTGAATTTGAAAATACAACAAAGGAGATCTCCCATGGTGTTGCTATTCTTGCAACAGGTGCAAAGGAATCAAGACCTGATGAGTATCTCTATGGAGAGCATGATTCCGTCATAACCCACCTTGAGCTGGATGCTCAGTTTAAACATGACACCACTGTTATTGAAAATGCAAAAAACATTGTTTTTATCCAGTGTGTCGGCTCAAGGGATGAAGAACATCCCTATTGTTCAAAGGTTTGCTGTACCCATTCCATTCAAAGTGCCATTGCAGCGAAAAAACTCAATCCAGATGCAGGGATTTATATTCTCTACCGAGATATCAGAACCTATGGGAAAAGAGAGCTTCTCTACAAGGAAGCAAGGGATATGGGAATTATGTTTTTTAATTACAAAAAAGATAATAAACCCGTTGTAAAAGCTGACAATGGTTATGACAATGGTTATGTAACTATTGAATTTAAAGATCATGTTCTTGGAAAAAAACTGGCAGTAAATGCAGATATCCTCTGTCTTGCATCAAGAATAGATGCCAATGAGATCACCGGCCTTACCCAGGCTTTTAAGGTTGCATGTGACAGTGACGGATGGCTTCTTGAGGCCCACCAGAAGCTGAGACCCGTGGATTTTGCCACTGACGGAGTTTTTCTGTGTGGAATGGCCCACTATCCAAAACCGGTGGATGAGAGTATTGCCCAGGCAAAAGCTGCTGCTTCAAGGGCATTAACAACCCTTACGAGAGACAGCATAGAAGTTGGAGGCATAGTATCAAAAATCAATCCTGAGCTCTGTTCCGGATGTATGGGCTGCATTGAAGTTTGCCCCTATGGTGCAATAACCTTTGACTATGAAAGAAGTGTTGCAGAGGTAAACGATGCCCTTTGCAAGGGATGTGGAGCATGTGCTGCAGCATGTGTTTCCGACGCTGCATCTCTCATGGGATTTAACAATAAGCAGCTCTATGCACAAATCAACAGTGCAATAACAGCGTCAACAACCCAAGTCTGAAGACTTGGGCTTGCAAAAGCTCAATTCTTTAGGCTCGAATCAGCATTGCTGATTTGTGGTTTGATTAGACAGCTAAAAGTAGTTTTTTTAGCAGCCGTTTAGAACATA
>JAYEHB010000614.1:0-3442 GCA_034659375.1 Thermodesulfobacteriota bacterium | reverse complement strand
TACCTTGGTTTTGTAGGTGAGGAAAAGTATAACAAACCAATGAAGAAAGCCCATTTGTTATTGAAAAACCAAGGTATTTGCTGTCTTTAATATTATTAAGTCTTTCTTTTCATATATTTTTGGTCATATTTGTATTAAAAATGGTACTATACAGAGAAGAGATGATACTCATGGCTCTTCAAAAAAGACTTGCCTCGCCAGAACTTACCCAAAAGGAAAAAGATGAAATATTAAAAGAGATAACAAGAATGGAAAAATCCATGGGCATGGATTAAGACACATGGTAAATTAAGACTTGAAACTAATTCTACCTGCCCTCTTTCCCACATTGATACTTGCATGGATTAAGACGCATGATAGATTGAGACTTAAATTTGATTCAACCTGCTCTTTTTGCCAGATTGGTACTGACATGGATTAAAACCCATGGCAGAGAATGATTTAAAGACTTTGCTTAAATGACATGGATTGCCATGAATCAGGGGAGATGTATTGGAAAAAAACCTTATACTGAAAAATGAAATTAGAAAACTTAAGCAAAAGGTATCTGATTTAAAAAAGCAGGTATCCATATCCAGTACATTTATAAATGCTGTTGATTACCCGTTTTTCCTTATCAATGGAAGCGGCATCATAATTGTGGCAAACAAAACTGCATCAAAGAAATACTCCATTTCACAGGAGGATATAAATAAAAGTCCCATATGGGACAAACTATTGCCTGATACCGCAGCAGAATGGCAAAAAGAGATCACAATGGTGATCCAAAAGAACAAACCCGGCAGATTTCAAATTGATGATAAAGAGCGGGTACAAGAACTGATCATATGGCCTGCATTTAATCGGCCAGGCAAAATTGAATACTTTGCCCTCATGGAAAAAGATATAACTCAAAATATCAGAGCACTTGAAAACCTGAATCTTTTTAAAGAACAGGAGCACTGCTCAACTGATCAAATGCTCCATGCATCAAAAATGATCAATCTTGGCACCCTTATAGCAGGCATTACCCATGAAATAAACAACCCCAACTCTTTTATTCTTACCAATGCACCTCTGCTGGAAAAAATATGGAATGACCTTAGTGAAAATATTGGTGATTATTTATGTGAAAACGATATTCTGGCAGGAGGAATGGAACCTTCAGAGATAAAATCCACCATTCCGTCTCTTTTAAAAGGAATAAATGTCGGTTCCCAGAGAATTGACAGAATTGTAAAAAGCCTTAAATCCTTTTCAAGACCTGACAACAATAAATCTTTTGAGCCTGTCTGCCTTAATGATGTTATCAAAAACAGCCTGCTGTTTATAAACAATGAAATTTCAAAAGCCACAAAAAATTTTAACACTGAGCTTGATAAGAATCTTCCATGCATTGCAGGCATCAGGCAGCGTCTTGAACAGATTGTGGTAAATCTCCTGCTCAACGCCTGCCAGGCTCTTACATCCCATGACCAGGCAATCACCATTTCAACATATTCCAGAGACAACAAAATTTATATCATGGTAAAAGATAAAGGAAGCGGAATTAAAAACAGTGATATGAAAAATATCCTTGATCCTTTTTTTACCACCAGAGCGGGTTTCAAAGGAACAGGACTTGGCCTTTCCATAACTGATAAAATTGTAAAAGAACATAGTGGAATTCTTGAATTTACATCAAAACCCGGCAAAGGCACCTGTGTAACAGTCGGGTTTCCAAAAATGGGGGCAAACTAACTTGGCAAAATACCCATCCGATCCAGTGCTGATTGTAGATGACGAAGAGCATATTCTCACAGGTTTTTCAGCTGAACTTAAGTATAATGGAATAAAAAACATTATTACATGCAGCAACCCTGAAAAGGTAATGGAGATTTTAGAAAAAGAGAATCCAGGTATGATCTTTCTTGATCTGATAATGCCGAAAATTTCCGGACAGCAGCTGCTTGAAATGATAAAACAAAGCCACCCAGACATTCCTGTTGTTGTTGTCACAGCATCAAGTGACACTGAAACTGCTGTCTCCTGTATGAAAAAAGGTGCCCATGATTTTCTCTCAAAACCAGTAGAATCTGGACGACTCACCTCTGTATGCAGACACACCCTTGAATACAGAGAGATGAGAAAAGAGATAGATCACTTAACGCTTCATCTGCTTGACAAAGAGCCCAATAGACCTCCAGCGTTTAAAAATATCATTACCCAAAACCCGGAGATGCAGTCCATATTCAAATATGTCGACTCCATTGCCTCAACATCCCAGCCGCTTTTTATCACAGGTGAGACAGGAACCGGCAAGGATCTCATTGCAAAGGCTGTACACGATCTCAGCAAAAAAAAAGGTGCATTTGTCAAAATAAACACTGCCGGGCTTGATGACAATATGTTTTCAGACACATTGTTTGGCCATGTCAAAGGTGCATATACAGGAGCTGACAATCCAAGGTCAGGCCTTGTGGAAAAAGCTGCCCATGGCACACTGTTTCTGGATGAAATCGGAGACCTCAGCCTAACTTCCCAGGTCAAACTTCTTGGACTGATCCAGGACAGGGAATACATGAGAATAGGAGAAGATAAAACAAGATATTCAGACACAAGAATTGTTGCTGCAACAAATCTTACAAATAAGGAGTTAAGAGATAAAGATAAATTCAGAAAAGATCTCTATTTCAGGCTTATGACCCATCATGTCCACCTGCCTGCCTTAAAAAAAAGAGATGATGACATCAAACTTCTTTTTCACCATTTCATAAAAAAAGCTGCATTGGAAACAGGTATCAAGGTACCTTATTGTGATGAAAAAATTCTAAAAATGGTGATTAAGTACAAATTCCCCGGTAATGTCAGGGAACTTGAAGCAATGGTATTTGATGCTGTTTCAACATCAAAAAACAACACCCTTTCCATTGATCTGTTTAAAAGACATATGAAATCAGCAGCATTTGATGATGAAAGCAGTGATGATGAAAGTAGTGATTATGGGAGAGGTGGTGATGGGATCTGTGCAGGAAATGGTTCAGGCGGTGGTGGCTGGAATGGCACCGGTAGTAGTGATTGGAATAGTGCCGGCAGTGGTTATAATGGTAATACTGGCTCACCGCATTCTGATTTTTCACAACATTCTGAAAACAAAACCCCTTTTTCAGATTTTAGAACTCTGCCTACCCTTAAAATCGCATCTGAGCTTCTTATTAAGGAAGCCATAAACAGAACACAAGGAAATCAGTCTGAAGCCGCCAGAATACTTGGAATCTCAAGACAGGCTTTAAACAAACGTCTTAAATAACAAAAAAAAAGCCCTGAACAGAAATCACTCTGATCAGGGCTTTTTTATAAACCGGCAACGTCCTACTCTCCCACACAGCTGCCCGTGCAGTACCATCGGCGCTAAAGAGCTTAACTGCCGTGTTCGGGATGGGAACGGGTGTGACCTCTTTGCTATTGTCACCGGATTAAATTG
>JAYEHB010000613.1:0-3458 GCA_034659375.1 Thermodesulfobacteriota bacterium | reverse complement strand
CATCATCCTTAAGAGCATGGAAAAGACCGGTGGATACAAAAGTCATTGATCCCCCCCAGGAGACACTCTTTACATTAAGCCCGGGAATAATCTCATTAAGTGCAATATCTTTCGCATTTTCTGCACTCTCTGCAATAAAGGGCTCAAAATTATTCTTTTCCAGATTCTCTTTCACCATTGCAAGCTTAAGGTTCCAGTAATTGTCCACAGGATTCTTCATTAGCACAACCTCCTATATTCTTAATTATTATATTAGCAAATTTCCTCCATAATAATTACCTGAAAAAATAATAAAAATACAATGATTTTTATTATTTTTATTTTTTTTAAAAAAGGTGTTGACTAAATGAAATTCCTTTTCTATAGTCGCATATACGATATAAATTAAATTCATTGTTAAACATTTCATGATTTTTTTAAAATTCAGCATCCTTAAAATATTATGTCAGTTACACTTTAAAAATCTGAAACAACCTGATCTGGACAAGCCTGAACGTAACCTGAGTGATAATATTCAACCAGATTCCCTGTTTTCCAAAGGAGGTGATATCTTTCTTGATTTGTTAAAATTTTTGCTTTTTTAAAGAGTTGAAAATTATATTTTCAGCCTTTAACAAGATAACATTAAGTTTAACACCCCTAATTAACCCAAGGAGAGATAAATGAGCGACAGACAAGTAGAAGAGACCACTGAAGCACAGATTGCTGTACATTGGAAGGAAGAAGAGTTGTTCTACCCGTCTTCAAAATTCGTTGGTCAGGCAAATGTCACAGACCCATCCATCTATGAAAGATTCAGTCTTGATAATTTCCCAGACTGCTACACTGAATTTGCAGAACTTCTCACCTGGTACAAATACTGGGATGAAGTTTTAGACACCAGTGATGCACCTTGCTTTAAATGGTTTAAGGGAGGTAAAATCAACGCAAGCTACAACTGCATTGACCGCCATCTGGAAAAAAACAAAAACAAAACTGCCATCCATTTCGTACCTGAACTTGAAAGTGAAAAAGTAGAACATATAACTTATCAGGAGCTCTACGTCAGAGTTAATGAATTTGCCGCACTTCTCCGGGACTTTGCAGAACTAAAAAGGGGAGACAGGGTAACGATCCACATGCCCATGACAGGAGATCTTGCAGTTACCATGCTGGCATGTGCAAGACTTGGTGTGATACATTCTGTTGTATTTGGTGGTTTTTCAGCCAATGCATGTGCAGACAGAATTGTTGACTCAAACTCCAGGGTACTCATCAGTATGGATACCTATTCAAGAGCGGGAAAACCGCTGAATCACAAAATCAATGCTGACGACGCTGTTAAAATTGCAGCAGATGGAGGACAGGTTGTTGATAAAGTCCTTGTATGGCAAAGATATCCTGGAAAATACTCTTCCGAGACCCCCATGGTTGACGGCCGGGACTATTTTGTAAATGAAGTCGTTAAGGATTATTATGGGGCACGTATAGAACCTGAGCAGATGCTTTCAGAAGATCCGCTGTTCCTTATGTACACCAGTGGAACCACAGGAAAACCAAAGGGCTGCCAGCACAGCACAGGCGGATATCTTGCCTATGTCACGGCAATGTCCAAATATATTCAGGATATTCACCCGGAAGATGTTTACTGGTGCATGGCTGACATCGGCTGGATCACAGGACACTCCTTTATTGTCTATGGTCCCCTGGCACTTTGTGCATCAACTGTAATCTACGAAGGAGTTCCAACCTACCCGGATGCAGGAAGAGCATGGAAAATAGCCCAGGATCTTGATGTAAATATTTTCCATACAGCACCTACTGCCATCAGGGCATTGAGAAAAATCGGGCCTGACGAGCCTGCAAAATACAACTACAATTTTAAACATATGACCACCGTTGGCGAACCCATAGAACCTGCTGTATGGAGATGGTACGAATCTGTTGTGGGCAGGGGAGAAGCCGCTATTGTTGACACATGGTGGCAGACAGAAAACGGAGGATTTCTCTGCAGTACAGTACCTGGAATAAAACCCATGAAACCAGGAAGTGCAGGTCCTGGAGTTCCAGGCATTCACCCCATTATCTATGATGATGATGGAAATGAAGTGACTACACCAGGAATTGCCGGTAATATCTGTATACAGAATCCATGGCCTGGAATGTTCCAGACCATATGGGGTGACAGGGACAGATTTGTTGAGACCTATTTTGCACGATACTGCAAAAACCCTGACAGTAAAGACTGGAGAGACTGGCCCTATCTTGCAGGAGATGCTGCTGTAAAGTCTGAGGATGGTTACTACAGAATCCTTGGCAGGATTGATGATGTTATCAATGTTTCAGGACATAGACTTGGAACCAAGGAGATTGAGTCTGCCGCCCTTGTTGCAGACGAGGTTGCTGAAGCTGCAGTTGTACCGGTTGCCCATGATATCAAAGGCAAGGAGCCTGATCTGTATATTTCTTTAAAACCAGGCATTGAAGCCTCTGATGAGATTGCACAGAGGATTTCAGATGTTGTGTGTGATCAGATCGGCAAGATTGCAAAACCAAGAAAAGTATGGATTGTTCCTGACATGCCAAAGACCCGTTCAGGTAAAATCATGAGAAGGGTACTTGGAGCTATTTCCAATAAAAATGATGTAGGTGATGTAATGACACTTGCAAACCCTGAAGTTGTTGAAATAATCCAGCAGATGGAAAAAAGTAGCGGGATGTAAATAGACCCTGGACTAAAGACTCAGAGATTTTAGCCTGACAATTAAAATATAGTATAAAAAAAACTATACTTATACTAAAAAACTGCCCAAAAGACTTTTAACAGCCTTTTGGGCAGTTTGTTTTTTAAAAAAATTATATGAAAGTCCTGGCAAACCAGGAGTGTACTTTCATCATTTGTTGTGTGCATACTTAAACCACCAAGGCTGCCCGTGGCAGTTTATATGAAAGTCCGTCCAAATGACTGCAATGATAGACTTTTTAAATTTGTTGTGGCCGATGCGGTAACCACGCTCCGGCCGTGCCGGTTTATATGAAACTTCGTCCAAAAGACTGTAGTGATAAGAGTTTCATTGTTTGTTGTGGCCGATGCAATGACCATGCTCCGGCCATGCCGGTTATATTGGAGTTTAAAAAACATGAAATCTAAAATACTTTCTGTAATTCTAAAACAGCTGAGATCTTCTCCTGATTTTACCTTAACAGGTATAAAAAAATACAGAGACCTTCTTAACTCAAGTGCAAAAATATTTAAAACCGACAAAAAAGTTGATTTTAAAAAATTTCATATTGATTCTATTCCTGCTGCATGGATAACACCGGGCAATGTAACAGAAAAACGGGTAATTCTTTATCTCCACGGTGGAGGCTTTGTTGCAGGCTCCATCACATCCCACAGAGATCTTGCCACAAGAATAGCAAAGGCTTCAAAGGCAAAGGTTCTAATCATAGACTACCGGCTTGCTCCTGAACATAAA
>JAYEHB010000612.1:0-3478 GCA_034659375.1 Thermodesulfobacteriota bacterium | reverse complement strand
ATTCTCTTGATACATTAATTTATTCCATAAAAAATGGAGAAGTAGTTCTTGAAAGTTAATGGATTAATCCTCTGTCAGCTGCAGATCTGTTAATATTTCCGGCAGTTTGTATTTATGAATTGCCCTTGTCCATCGTTGCTGATATTTTTTGATCAGCCTGGTTTTATTAGTTGAATAATATGCTTTATCAAAATCAATAATATAGTTTTTATTATTTTGATCAATAAGAATGTTTCCAGGATGAAGATCCACATGGTGTATTTTGTTTTTAATTAATAGTCTTATATTGTGAGAAATTTCTGGAATAAGACCCAGGGCTTTTTCTTTTTCATCAAGGCAAAGTTCTGCAAAAGATCTATGTTCTGTTATCTCTTCTGTTATCAGCCATGCTTTATAAAAAGGAAACCCCTGGCTTGCATATACCACAGGTGTTGGGACTCTTACCCCTGCTTTTTCTGCATTGAGAAGAAATTCAAATTCTTTTCTTGAGCGAATTTTTCCAATTTTCAAATAATGTTCTCTGTTAATGCAGGATATCAAACCACCACGTTTATAGGATTTTACAACAACAGCTCCTGCTTCCGGGATTACTGCAAACTGGGGGGCAACTCGTCCTTTGAGGATTCCTGATTTTTTGTTCTGGTTACATTTGAAAATTTCAATGAGTATATTAAGGGTTGTGCTGCTAAGATGAAACAGGGAACCAAAAGAGTATGATTTATATTTTTTTTGATGGAATTTTAAAATTGTCATTACTATCTTCAGATTTAAATAAAAAGAGTGAAAAATATTTTTTTGCCGGGAACAAGAAGGTTCAATTACCGTCAGCTCCGGTTTTTCTCATTATCCTCATGGGTTCCCTTGGTGATGTCACCCGGGGACTCTGTCTGGTTTCAAAGATAAAAACTCTGTTCCCCAAAAGCTCCATAACCTGGCTCATTGAGCCAAAATGTAAAGAGGCGGTAACATTTCACCCGCTTATTGATAACATTCTGGTGTTTGATCGAACCAACTGGAAACAGGGCTTGAAAGATATCTTTCATAAACTCAGGAAAAGCCGTTTTGATTGTGTTCTTGATCTTCAACGTCATTTTAAGAGCGGTTTTTTTTCTTTTCTTTCAGGAGCAAAATATCGGATAGGCTTTCATCCAAAAAACACCAAGGAAGGAAACTGGCTCTTTAATAATACCTATATCCCTTATATGGATGAATTTTATCCAAAAATATTTCATTATCTCAAATTTACAGAGTATCTTGAACGTTCTCAGTTTCAAACCAGGTCGCAGCCCTTGTTTAACTCCCAGACCCAGACCCAGATCCAGACTCAGGATTTGGATTTCGGTTTTTCCGGCCCAGGGCTTTTATCTCTTGCCGCAACTGTTTTGTCAAAGGTCAATACTCCTTTTATAGCGGTGGTACTCGGTTCAACCTGGATTACAAAGGAGTGGTCTTGTGACAGTTATTCCAAGCTTATCCATGAACTTCTTAAAACAACACCACTGCATATTGTCATGGTTGATACAATGGCAAAATACGACATGGCCTGTTCTATTGAACATAATATCAAATCCTCCAGGCTGATTAATCTTGTCGGTCAGACATCTGTTCTGGAATTGGCTGCAGTTTTAAAACAAGCTGAAACTGCGGTTGGACCGGATTGTGGTTCTGCCCATATTGCCTCGGCAGTCGGTACTCCCTATGTAACTCTTTTTGGTCCGACTTCTCCTGAAAGGACATCTCCCTATGGAAGCGAACATTTGGTTGTCAATAAACAAATTCCCTGTGCTCCGTGCTATAAAAAAGAGTGTCCTAAAAAAGAGATCTTGTGCATGAACTCAATTCAGGTAGAAGATGTTAAAAAGAAAATTTTTCAGGCGGTGGGGGCAGGCCTTACTCTTCTTTTGTGAAAAAATCTGAGATAACACCCATAAATGGGTTGTATTTTATTGCATAATGGCTAAGTTTTTGATTGACAAATTTTTTAGAAATTGTTTTGTCGGTTTCAAGCATATTTTTTGATTCTTTATCCCATTCATCAGCTTCCATTTTCAAAATTTCTTCAACTTTTTCCCTATAGTAATCAGATACATCAAAATTTGAAGCAGCATTTACAAACCAGGGCATAACACGCCCGATTTTTTTCAGAAACAGATTATGCTCTTTTCCAAAGTCAAGGCAGGATTCTTCGGTGAAATTTTCCATTTTTTTCATCTTCTCATTGTTAATGCCTGTCAATTTTTTACTTATCTCTAAAGCCTTTGTACCTGGAAAAGGGAAGAAGAAAGTCCATCTGAACCTTCCTGGACGCGATTTGCCCATTATGTTAACAGTATCATACACATCATCCATGGTTTCGTCAGGCAGGCCGATCATCAGGAACACTGAAGTGTGAAGCCCTGCTTTTTTTGCTGTTTGTATTGCATTGATTATACTTTCATTTTTCATATGGCGGTTAAGGATCATTTTTCTGATCCTTGGGCTTCCGCTTTCAACACCGAATTTTACAATCCTGCAGTTAGCATTTACCAAATGAGCAGCCATCTCTTCATCAAATACACCCACATGCCCATTTACTGTAAAAGGCAGGCTGCAAATTTTTTTATACTCCCTGCAAAATTCTATCACATGATCCTTGTAAAAAGTGAAAATGTCATCATCAAATATAAACATCTTGATATTTCTGTAGTTATTGATGAGGAATTTAATCTCTTTTATTATGTCTGCCACGTCAAAACGTCTTATATAATTAAGTTGTTTAAAACTGCAGTTAAGATCTTTACGGTACTGTTTTACCATGCTGTGGTTAAAGCAATAGGTGCAGGAGAATGGACAGCCCCTTGACCCCATCAGACCTACCCAGCCGTTTTTTGCATCTATTATTTTCTGGAAATCAAATATTTCATAATCCTTAAAGGGAAGTTTTTTAAGATCAGGCAGCTGCCTCATGGGGTTTATCAGAAGTTTGCCGTTTTTCACCATGCCAAGGTTTCGTAATTGTGATACATCACCCTGGTTTTCAAGTGTAGTAACAAAATCAAGAAACGCATTTTCAGCCTCTCCCCGGATAATATAGTCAAACACGCCGCTGTTTAAGACATCTTCTCCAGCGGCAAGGGCATGAATTCCACCGCATACTATGGGAACATCAGTGGCTTTATGAGCCCATGAAGCCAGTTTTTCTGCATAGAGCCATTGATTTGTAACCACTGAAAAACCGATTATATCCGGGTCAGCCTTTTTCAGCATGTTTGCAAACTCATTTTCAGATGGCAGAGGTGCAATATCTTCACAGAGCTGCAATAGTTCTACGCTGTGTCCTGCTTGTTTCAGGACTGCTGAAATGTGAGCAATCCCGTATTGAAAACCTGTCTGTGAGTTTGCATTGGGAAAAATAAAAAGTATTTTCATTATATATTATTTGTATCCTTATTTTTTTGTATCCTGCATTGGTTACGTCTCTAAAATCCCTGTTTACACT
>JAYEHB010000611.1:0-3479 GCA_034659375.1 Thermodesulfobacteriota bacterium | reverse complement strand
GCCGCGTGCGGCGCGTCAAATCGGAGAGTGTAGCTAAACTCGGCATTCGGCCCGCCGCAGGCGGGGCGAATGACACTGTTCTGTTCAAAAAAATATTTCCGAGATCTTGACATATATACCATACACGTGTATTGTACGTATATCCTTAAAGGGGGTATTTGCGATGCAAAGGAAACTCACATTGAGCATAAACGAGGATGTTTATAACGGCTTACGGACAGTTATAGGACCCCGAAAAATCAGTCGTTTTATCGAAGATATAGTTCGTCCTCATGTTGTCAAAAAAGATATGTATGCTGCATATAAAGAGATGTCCGCTGATCTGGTCAGGGAATCTGAAGCTCTTGAGTGGACTGAAGGCGTATTTGGAGACATAAATGATGAAGAGGGGTGATGTTTGGTGGATTAATTTCGACCCTTCCGTCGGTGGTGAAATCCGCAAACAGCGTCCTGCTGTTATAGTAAGCAATGATGCTTCGAACCGGTTTCTCAATAGAGTTCAGGTTGTGCCCCTGACAAGTAATGTTAATAAACTCTACCCAAGCGAAACATATGTAATGTTTCGTGGGAAAAAAGCCAAGGCTATGGCCGATCAACTTACTACAGTGAGCAAGAAGCGACTTATCAATACTGTAGGATCGATTTCCTCTACTGAGCTGGAAGGCATAGGCCAAGCTATCACTATCCAACTTGATCTTTAAGGCAGAACATGATGTTTCACTGGATTGCAGGGGTCTCAGCCGCTTTGAAAAGTCTTGGTTTATTAAATTTTACTATCACGAACAAGTTTTCTGGAAACCCCTGCAACCAGTGAACTCAACGTTATGTGTGAAAGGTAAGCGATTAAAATTAAGGATAAATAAAAAATGGCAAACGAAAGAATTACAGAAAGTTTTTTTAGAAACCATGTACTTGGAGATGCTTTTCACGCCAATAAAAAAGTAATTTTTGAAGAACAAGCACCTTCAAATCTAAAAATAAAGAAACTTTGGCTACCGCCATAAGGCGGGACAGCCTGTAAATTCAATTAGTTAGCAAGCCCTTAATTTTTGCTTGATTGTGGTATTGCCATGGAGCCAAAATGGCGGAAATTGTCCCGCTTTAAGTTGGTAGCCATTTCGGGCGGCTACCGATTTAAGTCGGGACAGCTACAAACCCAAGCTGTTTGAAAAAGTTGGAATTTACTGCTGCAGTCAAGTTGCTCTTGCTATATTAGTTTTTAAATTCTTATTTTCGTGTTATTTTGGCAAGAGAATCATAAATTCCTTTTGGTTCTGGCTTGTCCAGGTTAGGATGTTGGGCATTAAATCGATAGCCCTGTTGGTCTTACACCAATTCTTGAATCAAATTGTCAAATAGAGGATACTTATCAAAATAAATCTTTTCCCAGGGCTTTTCTTTTCAAGGCAAGAACCTTAGGGCGTGCACCACGTTTCATATTAAATTCTAATCCTGATCTATAGATTTCCGGCATATAAAATTTCATGGTACCCTCGGATGTATCTTCAGCTTCCATTATTACACCCATATCAACCAACATTTCTACCTCAGACGGAGTCAGATTGTATTGGTTTGCCGTAAAGGGAACTACCCTGTCGTTTGGGGCAACTTTTTTTTCAAACCTGTCAAACCAGTTTTTAAAAGCCGGGAATTCTTCTTTAGCTTCAGTGATTTTCTTTTTACTGCAAGGTTCAAGGGATCGTCGTATTGCTGCTGGAGGCAATATCCGAGAGTCTTTCCATACATCTATTTTGACTTGAGTTGGTTTTTCTATACACATTGTTGATGCATAAAGAAGAATTCTTACTATATCCCTGGCTTGAAGACGTCCCAGAAAATCAGTAAGTGCTGCATATACCCACCTGGCAGTATTTGCTTCATTTGAATTATCCCGTCCAAGTTTTCTTCCCCAAAGCTGTTCAAGTTTATCTGTAATTTGATCATTTCTCAGCAAAGAGACATTTGTACCCTGAAAGTCATGGATTTCAGCCTGGGCACAAATCCAATAAACCAATTTGAGAAATGAGGTTGCATTCCAGGAAAGTGCATAGGAAGCATAAAGAGATTCAAACTGACCTCTATTTTGTTTAATGCTGTACTTGATAAAATCACGTCTTACAAAAATTATTATTCCCCAAAAAGGATCTCTTAGTTCTGATATTCTATTGGGTAGGTCTAATAAAGCCTTTAATGCCTTTTGCTGGGATTGATTGTCCAGGATGTCTGTAAAAATATCTTCCAGCCCATCAATGAGAAAAATGATTTTTACATTTTTTTCTTTTAAATATTCATTAAATTGTTTGATACCAGGTGTCAACATTCCGGTCTCTATTGCTTCGGAAAAAAGGTTTAACCAAAATTCAGACCATTGTGCCAGATCGAAATCTGCATTTTTTTTAATCGTTCTGATTATTTTATCAACATAATCAGAGTGCAAAAAATGGTTTGAACCTCCAAGGCCCTTATAAGCCTCTTCACGGGATTTATCTAAGATCGCCTGTGCTGGTGACTTAAGATTGGTTGGATGCAATAAGGGGAAAAGAAAACCCTGGAAATCACCAATGGATGTTTTTTCTGACACTTTTCTGACAAATTTTGACCATAAACCTGCGCGTGCTATTTGAAGATAGCAAAAGGTTTTTCCTGACCCCTTTGATCCTAAGGATACAATTCGAGGGGGTTCATTATTGAATCTTTTTACCATATTGGTTATGGGTTCTGTAATTAAAAAATCTGCACTTTCACCCTGCTCTGCAAACTCATATTTTTCACAAATTTTTTTCAGATTTGATATATCTTTTTCAGTGGATTTCACACCTTTTTTCGGCTTATCTTTGCTGAATTTATCTTCTGCCCATTTCTGTGCCATTTGAATCATAGATGTTTGAGTCAATTTTCCATGTGCTTCATCAAAGCTTGACACACTCATTAAATCCTGAGCAAAGGGCATTTCAATAATGGGTAACTGCCCCAGATCCGATTGACCGCTGTTTTTATCTTCCAAGTCAAAGGCTTCATTCAAAATAGAAATGGCCTGTTCAAATTCATCCAGTTTTTTGAGGTCCTCCGTGAGCATGCTTAGGATCACATTTGGTGTGATAAATTGATCAGCAGATTCATCTTCATCACTATAAGGAAAGTGCCCCATCATTTTGGCTAATTGCTTCAAAATCAGGGAAGTGCCCCGGATGGATTGTTCTGCAATCGTTGTCACTAAAAAAATTTCAACTCTTGGATCAAATAGAAGAGGACTTGAAATTTCACTTAACCCGGCACGCATATCCACAAAAATGTGATCTGCATTAAGTTTGGCACCAAGCTTTTGTATTTCATTGGTATAACTCCAGGGCCCATGTTTTCCTTTTGTGACATTTTCCGGCAGAATGGGAGTATCAAATAATTGTTTTTCATTTGTAAAAGCAGGGAGGATAAAAATTTCAGTATTGGTATGGGAAATGGATGAGCGCCGAAGCTCCTCA
>JAYEHB010000610.1:0-3487 GCA_034659375.1 Thermodesulfobacteriota bacterium | reverse complement strand
AAAAGAGCAGAACGTTAAAGGCTCTGCTGAAAATGACATGATGGGTTTCATGGACAAACTGGATTTTTTGATGCCTGCGGGTTTTTATTACAAAATCATGCATAAGCCGGCTGCAATATGGCCCATTGCAATGAAACAGATTAGAAAAGCAGCAGGTCTTGGAATACTTGCTCCTGATTTTAAAATGCCTGGAAAATATGATGAGATTTTTCCATGTGCGGATGTATGTATCATCGGCGGAGGTCCTGCTGGTATGCATGCTGCTCTGGCTGCGGCTGAAAAAGGAGTGCGTGTTATTATAATGGAATCAAGGCCATGGCTTGGTGGTTTTTTTGATTACAGGGCAGCAGAATACAAAGATGGAAAGCCTTTGTACAACAGAGCAAGAGAACTTGCACAAAAGGTTGAATCAACACCAAATATCAGGGTGCTTACCAATACATCCATGAATGGAGCGTATAATAACAATTTAATTACAGGTTTTCAGATTGGAAAAGAATCAGATTTTTTTGATGAACGTTCTGTTGAGATCCGTGCTACAAGTGTTGTTGTGGCAACAGGATGCATAGAACGTCCCCTTATTTTTGATAATAATGAACGCCCCGGCATTATGCAGGCAGGCTGTGCCCAGCGTCTTGCACGTACCTATGGTCTGATGCCTGGCAGACAGGCTGTTTTCAGTGTTGGACATGATCTTGGGCTTGAGGCTGCCATTGATCTTTTTGATCTGGGGCTGAAAATTTCCTGTGTTGCAGATATCAGAGAGGATGGGCAGGATAAAAAACTGGAACTTGGCCTTGCAAAGAGAAATATTAAATTGCTCAAGGGATGGGTTGCAGCAAAGGCCCATGGGTCAAAAAAGATCAACAAGGTAACTATTGCGACTTTAGACGGAATAGTTACAGAGGATCTTGAGTGTGATCTTCTTGTGGCATCAGCAGGCATGACACCTGTGACAGGGCCCCTTACCATTGTTCAGGGAAAACTTAAATTTGATGATCATACAGGCTGTTTTCTGCCTGATAAAGTTCCTGCAAATATGCATCCCTGCGGCAGAATGCTTGGCTTGAACGATTCTTTTTCCATTGAGAGTTCAGGAAGAGCTGCAGGTTTAAAAGCTGCTTTGGATTGTGGTGTGTGTGAGCATTTAGAAATTGAAGCAGCTGAAACTAAACTAAAGGAACTGCCGGGTCCTCTAAGGGGAACCAAGCTTGTTACTGCTCCGGTTAAAGGGCGCAAGAGTTTTATCTGTTTTGATGAAGACGCAACTGTCAAAAACATCAAACAGGCAATTGACATGGGTTTTGATGTCCCTGAATTGATCAAGCGTTTTACTTCTGCAGGATTAGGTCCTGGTCAGGGGGGAATACCAGGTCATAATCTTCCCCTGCTTGTGGCGAAATATCAGGCAATGTCAGGAACTGAAGTTAAAAACGCAAAACCCACCAATGTTCGCTCTCCCCTTGTTCCAACTTTGATTGCAACATATGCCGGAACCAATCATAACATGCGTAAAATGACTCCCATGGATGATATGCAGAGGGTTGATGGTGGAATATTCCGCAGAATAGGCGTATGGGAAAGAGCACGTTATTTTTCAGAAGATCTTCTTTGCAGGCAGGAGATAGAAAATGTAAGAAACAATGTTGGTATTCTTGATGCATCTACCCTGGGGAAATTCCGTGTCCATGGCCCTGATGCTTTAAAGGCGCTCCAGCGGGTATATGTCAGTGACATATCAAAATTAAAACAGGGCAGGGTAAAATATTCTGCCATGTGTAATGATGACGGCTGTGTAATTGATGACGGGGTTATAATAAAAATCAAAGAAAATGATTATTATATTACCACATCCACAGGGCGTGCAGGTGCAACTGTTGAATGGCTTCGTTATCATACCCGGTATGATGGCTGGGATTTTCACATTGTAAATCTTACAGATGCCATGGGAGTAATCAATCTTGCAGGTCCCAATGCCCGTAAAGTTTTTGAAAAAATTACAGATGAAGATGTTTCCAATAAAGCATTTGGTTTTTCTGAATACAGGGAATTTACCATAAATGATACAATTCCTGTCAAGGCAATGCGGCTGGGATTTGTGGGTGAACTCTCCTATGAATTCCATGTTCCTTCCTCCCTTATGAAATCATTGTGGCTTATGTTAAAAGATGCAGGCAAAGAGTTTGACATTGAAAATTTCGGTGTTGAAGCTCAGAATGTTCTTCGCATGGAAAAATTCCATGTTATACTTGGTTCAGAATCAGAGCAAAGGACAAATCTGCTTGATATAGGCCTGGGCTTTTTATGGGATCGCAAAAAAACAGATTATAAAACTGTTGGTGCTGTTGCACTGCACCAGGCTGAAAAAGACGAAACCCGTTTTAAACTCATTGGTTTTAAAATGGAAGATAATGCACCTGCTCCAAAAGACGGTTCTCTTATTGTTGATACAAAAATACGGGGATACGTCTGTACTGCCAGGGATAGTTTTTCATTAAATGAAGCTGTTGGAATGGCACTTGTTGAATCCAGGTTTTCAAAGATCGGAACGAGCCTTGAAATCTATGAAGATGAATGTGGTGATAAACGCATTTATGGTAAAGTTGTACAAGTTCCGTTTTACGATCCTGACGGTAAAAAGATGAAAGGGTAAAAATAATGAAAGAAATTTACAGAGAATCACCGGTTACCTTTAAAAAAATTCCAAAAAGAACTGAAACAAGGGATAACTGGACCATAGCACTGGAATATGAAGATGAGGATAAGGGACAATTTTTAATAGATTTGAGTCACAGAACAAGGCTTGATATTCAGGATTCAGATTTTTCATCTATAGAGCCGTTTGGAATTAAAATTCCTGATATGCCCGGCATGTCTGTTCTTGAGAATGGTTTTCTTATTAACCGCATGAACCGTACACAGACATCTGTCTGGCATCTGGTTGGTGAAACCCCTGAAATACCTGACGAATCTGCTTATACAGATGTTACAGAGTCCACTCTTTTTCTGGCAATTATGGGAAAAACTGTTTTTTCCATTGCAGAAAAGCTGACATCCCTGGATTTTCTTGATTCTGGAAAAAAAGTTCCTTTTCTGCTCCAGGGACCGTTTTCCCATGTGCCATGCCAAATTGTAACACTGGAACGAGACGGAGAAACATCCGGGATAATTTTTACATGCTCCAGAGGTTATGGCAAAACCATGGTTGATGCTGTTATGGAGGCAGGGGCTGAATTTGGGCTTAGGCCTGCAGGAGAAGATAAGTTTACCTCATGGGTTAGGGCGTTGGAATAAAATAATTGTCCAAATTTTATGCAGGATTTTTGTTCGTATTCAAGGTGTGATGACAGGTGCATAGTGAACTATGTGCCTGTTATCACAAGTTGGCATTCTGTTGATAACCGTTGGCATCGTTTGGATAAACAAAGCTGCGTATCGCAAAATTGATGAATTGGAGGAACTGTGATGGAATGGTTATTAATAGTTG
>JAYEHB010000609.1:0-3488 GCA_034659375.1 Thermodesulfobacteriota bacterium | reverse complement strand
GCGTAAAAAGGGAGAGGCTGCACTCCTCGATGCCAAGGAGCGCTTCGACCAACTCGCCGAACAGAGCCGCACCTTCACCTGGGAGATCGATGCGAACGGATTGTACACGTATGTCGGCCACACGGTGACGTCCATTCTGGGATACGAGCCGGAAGAACTCGTCGGCAAGATGCACTTCTACGACCTGCATCCCGAAGAGGGGCGGGATACGTTCAAGACCGCCGCGCTGGAGATTTTAGCCCGCAAGGAACCGGTCCGCGGCCTCGAAAACCAGATCGAGACAAAGGCGGGGGAAATCCTCTGGGTCGTCACGAACGGCTTCCCTCATTTAAACACCGATGGAACCTTGCGAGGCTACCGGGGGGAGGACTCGGACAGCACCGAGCGCAAGCAGGCTGAAGCGGAGCAGGAGAACCTCCAGGCCCAGCTCAACCAGGCCCAGAAAATGGAATCCATTGGCACTCTGGCAGGTGGTATCGCCCATGATTTTAACAATATTCTTTTTCCCATTGTAGGGCATACAGAAATGCTCTTAGAGGATGTCCCTGAAGACAGTCCATTTAAAGATAGCCTGAACAACATTTATACCAGTGCTTTGCGAGCCCAGAGCCTGGTAAAACAGATCCTTACATTTTCTCGTCAAGGCAGCAATGAACTTATGTTGATGAAGATGCAGCCTATTATAAAGGAAGCATTAAAACTTATCAGATCGACAATTCCCACAACAATTAAGATCAACCAGGATCTCGATCCTGACTGTGGTGTAATCAAAGCAGATCCCACACAAATTCATCAGATTGTAATGAACCTTTCAACCAATGCCTATCATGCCATGGAAGAGACAGGCGGGGAACTGAAAATAAGCCTCAAACAAGTAGAATTAGGTGAAGACGACATAATAACTCCTGATATGACACCAGGAGCTTATGCCTGTCTGACAGTGGCTGATACAGGGAAGGGCATGAATAAAATCTTAACAGATAAAATCTTTGACCCGTTTTTCACCACCAAGGAAGTAGGAAAAGGCACTGGAATGGGGCTTTCAGTTGTGCATGGTATTATTAAGGGTATGGGAGGCTCTATCCATGTATATAGTGAACCTGGAAAAGGAACACAATTTCATGTATATCTGCCATTAGCAGAGGCTGTGAAAGAACAACCGGCAGCTAATGTAGAAACACCAATCCAGGGAGGCACTGAACATATTCTTTTTGTGGATGATGAAGAACTGATCCTTCAAATGGAAACAGTGATGCTGGAGCGTTTGGGGTATCAAGTTACTTCACGTACCAGCAGTCTTGAAGCCCTTGAAGCATTCCGCCAAAATCCAGATAAATTTGACATGGTTATTACTGATATGGCAATGCCAAATATGTCCGGGGATAAACTATCAGTTGAACTGACTAAAATACGTCCTGACATTCCTGTATTGCTTTGCACAGGGTTTTCGGAAACCATGTCTGAAGAGAAAGCAGTATCTTTGGGTATTAAAGGGTTTTTATTAAAGCCGATTGTAATGAAGTACCTTGACCAAAAGATACGTGAAGTACTGGATAAATAATACTTTGACTATTTTTAATACCAGCAATAGTAGCATTAAAAAAGGGAAAGAATTTTCCATAAATAGGATTCTGGAAAATTATAGATTTGGAGAATGTTCTGAAGGTAAGCATTCTCAAATCCATTTCGTCAGTAAAAGGAATTTCATATGACTGAAAAACCAACCTATGAAGATTTAGAAAAAAAGATTCAGGAGTCAGAAGAGGCACTACTGAAAAGCGAGAATAAAGGGGTCAAGTCTACTCTTGACTCTTATTGATTAATACTTGCTGTCAGTGTCAGTGCCTGAATATTTTTTCTCAACCCAGGGTCCTTTTGAATTCGTTCCTCTACCCTGCCAAGAATACTGCTCACTGAACTGTATTTGTTTATCAAAAAAGCCTTGCATATCTGCTTCAACTCGATGATTCAGTTTTTTTATCTTGCTTTTTTTAAATTGTCATTTATCAATATCTTTGAGCTTTTTCAACCTTACTTGGCAAAATGACAGCATCTATTGAGATACCCGTTGTTTGAGGCTTTATGCAAGTCAAGCACTAAAAACTGGATCATCGAGTATAAGGAAAAAGGGGTCAAGGAAAAAGGGGTCAAGTCTGCTCTTGACTCTTTCTTTATTTTAATGGGCTTGATCATAACTTCGGTCAATTGGGACCAGGTTTAGAGCCGACTCTTAAAAAACCCTATAACTTCAACCTCTTACAACTTAAGGATCAAATTGAAAATCGAATGGCCGGTTTTCTGATCAAGCCCATTTTAATTTACTGTATAACTGCCACGGGCAGCCTTGGTGGTCTAAGTCTGCACACAACAAATGATGAAAGTTACACTCCTGGTTTGCCAGGACTTTCATATAAACTATGTCCAGACCAATAAGAATAGAATATCCTGATGCATGGTATCATGTGATGAACCGTGGCAGGCGGTCAGAAAAGATATTTTCTGACAACCAGGATTACCAGTGTTTTGTTGACCTGTTAAAAGAGACTTCGGAGATGTGGGGTATAAGGATTTGTGCCTATTGCCTTATTTCAAGCCATTATCATCTTTTGATCCAGACACCCCAGAGTAATATATCAAGAAGCATGCGGCATTTGAATGGTGTCTATACACAAAGATACAACAGGCGGCACGGTTGTGACGGCCAGCTGTTCCGGGGAAAATACAAATCGATTCTGGTTGAAAAAGAGAGTTACCTTTTACAACTAGTTCGCTACATACATAATAATCCTGTTAAACCCGGTCTTGCAGGAAATCCCGGTGATTATACATGGAGCAGTCACAAGGCATATTTGTCTGAAGCCAAAATATGGGGGTGGGTGTATAAACAATTTCCTTTATCCATGCTTACAGCAAACAAAAATGCCTGAAAAAGAGAATACAAGAAATTTATGACCGTGGCAGATGTTTGAGTATTATTTAATTTTTATTCTGCTGGGTATATCGGCGGGGTTCTCTCAAACATGCCGTTACAGTATTTTGTCATTAATTGGGAATAGGCGTTACAATATTTACATCTTAACAAACAGAGATTCCAACTGTTTTGCTCGTTGATCATCAGGACAGATTACAGCAATTGAATAATCAGGATGGGTATCGGTGATTAATTGTTTAATGGTGTTGATTGTAACCTGTTCATCATCATACTGAATCAATTTTTTGATAATTTCCAGTTCTTCTGAAGCCTGAGCCTTTTGCAGGATATCAGCTTTTTGGTGATAAAGAAATGTGTTTGAATTTAATGGGCTTAAATCATCTATCAGACTTCTTCAAATTTGCTTGAAGTATATTAAAATTTTTTGGGCAGTCAGGGCATATATAACCCACTGGAATTTCAGTACCTATATAATATTCACATAATCGCTGTCAATAATTTCAGGAAGTTATAAGCAGCAAAAATAAGCAAATGTCCAATTTTCCTTAAATTTTGT
>JAYEHB010000608.1:0-3494 GCA_034659375.1 Thermodesulfobacteriota bacterium | reverse complement strand
GCCGTTCGCCCCTACGTTTTGATAATCATGAGCTGAGGTTCTGCGTTGTTTTGGTTACACTCAATAAAATTTTCCAAAATATGGCGTAGTAGCGTAGCATTTTAAAAAAAGAAAAAAAACTTTTTTTTCTTCTTTACAGGCGGTTTCTGCTTATTTTGGAGTTTATCTGTCCATGAATGTGTTTTTTGAGCCCATAATTCAAAATCCTTCTTTGTAGTTTCCCATCTTGTCATTGGCTCATCATCATTAATATCAAGTGCCGGAGCCATTGCCACGGCAACTCTTTCCAAGGTTACTGAATCGAGAAATTCAATTTCAATGTAAGAGGTTCCTGTATCCACATGGCTGAGTCCTGTTATTTTCCTCAATGCAATTTCATTATTTTTGGGAACCACTGCTGTTATATCATTCAAATCCGGCTTGTCTGGCAATAGACCGGTTATGGCAGTACGAATTCTAAGGACATTGGGTCCACCCCTGTCTACCATGGAAAAAACTTCCAAGAGTTCATCAACAAAAATTTTGTGAAAAGCTTGGGCAAGATCGTTGAGTTCATCAGACTGAATTGCCTTATAATAAGCATTGTCATTAAAAAAGAAAACCACATGATCCATCATGATTTTATCATATTTTTTAAAATCAACACCTTCCTTAATATAAACCAGCTCACTGCCCTTTTCCTGCACATTTCCGAGGAAACGGGAATAGTTAACGTGTTTTTTAAAAAAACATCCCTGGGTTGTTATAATAATTAAAGCTGACATGAAAATCAGTCCTGTTCTAAAAAAAACATTCATATCTTATCCTCTATTTTGTTTTTTTGCTTTTTTGATTTCTCTTTTACAAGACGTAATCCCAGGTTGCTGCTCTTATCCTCTGGATTGTACCTGTCACGTCTGGTGCAGCACACATCTCCTGGAAAATTAATCCAGCTCCCCCCTCGATCCACCCTGCGAAAACCCGGACCCGTGAAAACAGGATCAGTACGTCTGGCGTGTTTAAATGCATCCCATGCATATATATCCTCACACCACTCCCATACATTTCCACCCATGTCGTAGATACCAAGAGCATTGGGAGCTTTTGTGCCTACCTCATGGGTTGTGCCATCGCTGTTTCCGTCGTACCAGGCATATTGATCAATATCTTTTCCACCTGGATATGTTTGACTGTTTTTTCTTTTTTTTGCTGCATATTCCCATTCTGATTCAGTGGGCAGCCTGAACATGCAGTTTGTTTTTTTGTTTAATTTTTCAATAAAAAGCTTTGCATCATTCCATGAAATATTTTCAACAGGATAATTATCACCTTTTGTGAAAACTGAAGGGTTTGTTTTCATTATCTTTTTCCATTCTGCCTGGGTCACTTCATATTTTCCAATCCAGAATTCATAGAGACAGACTTCATGAACAGGCTTTTCATCACTTTTTCCTGAATTGCTCCCCATCATGTAACAACCGCCTGGCACCAGCATAAACTCCATACCGGTTACCGGTTCAACCCAGGTGTTCTCTGTTTTTAGTTCTTCAGTGGAAATTTTGTCGGCTGTATCTACTGTCTTTTGTTCTTTAATGGAGATCTGATCTGCTGCATTTTCTGTTTTCTCGTAAGCGGTTTTCTCTGCTTTAGCACAGATTTTGGCTGCTCTATTTTCTCTCTCTTGTTCATCTGCAAAAAGTTGACCTGCAAATACCCAAATAAATAGAAGTAAAATCAACAAAAGTTTATTTTTTTTCAATCTATTCCTCCAGTTAAACCAGGTTTAGGATTTTAGTTCCTGCCTTGAACTTAAAAAGAACTGCGTTTCCTGACAAGTACCATGTACAGATGATTAACACATAAGTCACTTTCATTCAACCATATTAAAATCTTTAAGCAAAAAACTGAAGCTCCACTTGATCAGAAAAGATACCCTGTTTGTAAAGGGAAGAAAAAAACTTGTCTAAAGCAAAAATCTTTTTTTCATCAAGATCACAAAAAAGCAGATCATAATACTCCCTGACAAGAGAGTTGCTGAGGTCAAGTTTTTCTGCGCCCATTTTTATTACCCTGTCAATATTCGCATACCCGGCCTCCCTTGATCTGTAAAAAAGTTCAAGAGCCTCTTTTACTGCCTGTGGATATCTTTCTGCATGGGATTTTCTTACGACCCACAGGGCAAATACAAAGGGAAGGCCTGTTGTCTGATACCATAGTTCACCAAGGTCAATGCGATATTCAAACAATGAATCCCATGGTATAGTCAATGCAGCATTCCCTATGACAAGAGCTGCATCTGTATCCTTTGAAATATCTTCAAGGGTGTGTACTCTCTGTTTATGAAAAAATGGTTTTACACCTTTTTCTGCAAAAATCAACCTGACAAGGGCTGCTGAGGTGGCAGATTCCTCGGTAAGCACTACTTTTTTCCTGTTAAGCTCATTAATGGGATATTTACTCACTAAAATAACACTTAAAACCTTGCCATAACATGATATGGAAAGGTCAGGCAGAATAAGCAGATCTTTATGGTTCATACCGTAAAATGCCGCAGAAACAGGACTTATCTCAAGTTCTCTATTTTTTATCATCTGGTTAAGAACAGACGGAGCTCCGTCTGTCATCTCAATCCAGTCCGGCAAAAGCCCGTTATCCAGCCCGTAATAGACTGGCGAAGCATTAATATAGCTGATTCTCCCCATGGAGAGCCTTGTTTTACTCATAGGATGTTACTTTTTTTAAAAAACCTTCTAAATTATAAGTTTCAAGGGGAAGATATAAAAAATCCCCTGTTTTTCCAGGCTCAAGAGTTCCTGCAATTTTTTCCATGCCAATGGCCTCGGCACCGTTTATGGTTGCCATGGCAAAAACAGTCCCAGGATCAACTCCAGGAAACTTTTTCGCCACAAATGCCATTTCATCAAAAATAGATAATGAATCGCAGCTGGCAAGACTATCTGTGCCAAGCCCAGGCTTTAAACCCATTGCAAGCATCTTTGGCAGATCAGGCAGCTTTCCATGAAGATTGAGATTGCTTCGGGGAGACAAAACAGGTTTGGCCCCTCTCTTTGCAATAATCTCAAAATCAGAAGAATCGCAGTTTAAAAGATGAACTGCAATGGTTTGTGCATCAAAAAGTCCAAGTTTATCAAGATATTCAACCTCACTTCTTGCAGGAACAGGCCAGGATGAAAAATCAATGTTTCTCTCTTTTAAAAAAAGAGCCCAGTCTCCCTTTGCACTGGTTATGAATTCTGATTCATCATCTGATTCTGCCACATGGATGGAAAAAACAAGTCCCCTGGATTTTGATTCCTGTTTTAGTCTTTGCAGCATTTTTGGGGATGAAGTGTGGGGAGCATGACCTGCAACAGAAAAATTAATGTTCCCTTTAGGGTCTTTGCAAAGATTGTCTGTCTGATCCTTCAGGCAATCAGTACCGGGCCTTAGTATCGTTTGATCTATTGATCCGAGAAATTCATGAAACCATATTCCAAACAGATCAGACTCTTTTA
>JAYEHB010000607.1:0-3499 GCA_034659375.1 Thermodesulfobacteriota bacterium | reverse complement strand
ATTTCTCCTACCTGAGTCTGGTAAACTCAGGCTTTCTCAAAATCCGAAGATTTTTCAAAAGCTACTACTCTACAGGTATTGCAGCTTTTTAAAAAGCCGCTATCCCTTTAGGGTAGCGGTAGTTTACTTTAGCGCTCCTGATTTATAAAGTTCTATCTCTTCAGCAACATCTTTATTAACTATGGCACCATTTTTTGTGATCAAAGCTGATTTTATTATCTCATCATCCTTGTCAATGTTGATTTTTCCATCATCCACAATTAATGATAATAGATTGTAAATATTATGGGCAAACATAAAGCTTGCACTGGAAGGAACAGAGCCTGGAATATTTTGAGTTCCATCAATAGTGATATTGTGTTTACATACAATATTTCCAGGTTCAGTAAGTGCACAGTTGCCGCCCTGGTCAACAGATATGTCGATAATTGATGAACCTGGTTTCATTGCTTTTACCATATCTTCAGTTATCAGGATTGGAGCAATTTTTTTAGGAATTAATGCTGCAAGAATTAAAATATCAGCTTCAAGAACAGCAGTCTGTAATGCGTCTCTCTCTTTTTGTAACCATTCTTCCTCAAGATGTTTTGCATATCCCCCCTGGCCTATGGCCATTTCAGGCGGAATATTAATATCAACGGTTCTTGCTCCAAGACTTGCTGCCTGTTCAACAGCATCGGGTCTGATATCTGCAGCATATGTTACTGCTCCTAAACGTTTTGCAGTAGCTAAAGCCTGAAGTCCTGCAACACCGATTCCAATGACAAGTACATTGGCAGGTTTAATCATACCTACTGCTGTTCCTATCATTGGCATAAATTTAGGCAGCCTGTTTGCTGCTGAAATAACACTTTTATAACCGGCAACTGTACTCATGGAGGTTAAAGCATCCATTGACTGTGCCCTTGTGATCCTTGGAATACAATCTAAGGACAAACTCATCACACCTTGATCTGCCAGCTTGTTTACCATATCGTGGTTGGAAGGATTTGCAGGATGAATAAATGTAACAAGAACCTGATCTTTTTTCATCATATCAATTTCATGAATATTTAAAGATTTATTAAATTTGGGTTCTTTTACTTTCATGATTATATCAGAAGCATTAAAGAGCTCTTTAACATCGCTGATTATTTCAGCACCTGCTGTTTCATACTCATCATTGTTAAAAATTGAGCCTGTTCCGGCATTGTTTTCAACAAGAATTCGTGCTCCCTGATCTTTAAATTTTTTAACAGTTTCAGGTATTGCAGCTACACGGTTCTCATTTTCCATAATTTCTTTTGGGATACCAATTGTTAATCCTTTGTATTTCATGGCGTTGCTCCTATATTATAGTTTGAAACAATAGTAAATATCTAAAATACCTGTAATCATTGCTCTCTATTAAGCATGACTAAAATGTACTGCAAGATTTTTGCCATTATGACTTTTAAATCAGATTTGTCCAAATATTATGATATATCTCCTGTTTTTATGCATTGCACAAGATTTCCGGCGTTTTTTTGTTCATCGTTTGTTATGATGAAAATGGCAATGTTTTGAACCACTGCATTGGAAGATTTTTTTGGCCTTGAGCTGCAAGTCTTTTGACTGGAGCCTTTCATTTTATATGAAAGGCCGCTCAAGCGACTATAATCATTGGGCTTTCATTGTTTGCTGTGTGAATATTTACTTTGGTTTCTGCCCTTTAGGGTATTGTGGCCGATGAGAATGACCATGCTCCGGCCATGCCGGTTATATGGTTGGTAAGAAAAGTTGCCAGTGGCAGGATTAATTGCCAGTCAAGTCATGCTTTTTGATTTTATTTAAAAGCGTTGTATGTGATATTCCAAGATATTTTGCAGACTGTCTTATACTGGAGTTTTTTTTCATTGTTTTTACAATGATATCTTTTTCGTATTCCGACAGACGTTCTTTTAGGGAGTTACCGGTATTTTTAGAGAACATTTTTTCTGTTTTGATACTGCCTGCAAGACCATTCATCTCATGGCTGAAGAGAATTGATTCTGATCCGATAAGATCGGAATCTGCTATTATGGATGCTCTTTCAATTACATTTTTAAGTTCACGCACATTTCCCGGCCAGGAATGTTTTTTTAATTTTTCCATGGCCCCCGGGCTGAGTGCCTGGCTTTTTTTTATAAATTTTGAATTAATATTAAAAAGAAAGAGATCAGCCAGAAGGGGAGTATCCTCCATCCTTTCCCTTAATGGCGGAATATGAAAGGGCAGTACATTAATTCTGTAGTAAAGATCCTCTCTAAATGTTTTTTCCTGAACCATCTCTTCCAGTTTTTTATTGGTTGCAGTTATTATTCCGGCATTAACACAAATTTCTTCTGTCCCGCCTATTCTTCTAAGAGTCTTCTCCTGGAGTACACGCAGGATCTTTGCCTGAAGTCCAAGGGGCATATCACCTATTTCATCAAGAAATATCGTCCCGTTTTCAGCCACTTCAAAAAGACCTGGTTTGCCTTTTTTTTTAGCACCTGTAAAAGCTCCAGCCACATAACCAAAGAGCTCACTTTCAAGTAAGGGTTCAGGCATGGCAGCACAATTTACGGGCACAAACGGCCCATTATCTCCTTTTTCAAAATGTATTGCCCGTGCAAACAACTCTTTACCGGTGCCGCTTAATCCTCTTATGGAAATGATATTATCAGATTTTGCTATTTTTATTGCAAAGGATTTAAGGGTTTCCATTACATCGCTTTTACCAGCAATGGAATCAAACGTTACTGGTATTGGCTTTTTTACAGCTTCAGCGATATCTTTTATTTCATTGAGATTTTTTAAAATAGCAACGGCTCCAACAAAATTGCCTGTGGAATCGGTTATGGGTTTAGATGATGCAAAAAATTCAATTCTTCCCCTGCTTGTAACAATACTCCGCCTTCTCGTGACAGGGATTTTTTTTTCCAGAGATTCTTTGAGCACACAGTCATTGGGGATGGCATCCTCTATTTTTTTTCCAATAACGTCCTCTTCATTAACATCAAGGATGGAACAGGCAACACTGTTTATTGTTGATATTTTATAATTGTCTTCAACAGAAATGATCCCGTCACTTACTCCATCTATGAGAACCCTGAATCTCTGCTCCCTTTTTTCCTGGGGCAGGGTTTTTATCACATTGACCTGAAGTATTCCCGGTAATTTTTTGAATATATCCGGCATATCAGTTCTATCAATTAACATGTTTTTTTGATCGATTTCAATATATACTTCAGCAATCTTTTTATTCTGAATCACCTCCATGGAAACAATATTCAAGTCTTTTTCTGTTACCATTTGTGCAATATCAAATATAATTCCCACTCTGTCTGGAAAGAGAAACTGAAATTTTGGATTTGGATTTTTATTTCTCATCTGACAGGATCTATCGGAAACGCAAGCGGATGTTTAAGATATTCTGATTGATAACGGAAAGCTCCTTTTATAACTCCCCTGAAATCGGGTTTAGTGGTAATAATTTCACCACAGGTCAGAGTTGTAT
>JAYEHB010000606.1:0-3507 GCA_034659375.1 Thermodesulfobacteriota bacterium | reverse complement strand
GGATATTTGGTGAAATTGTGGGTGGTAAAATTTTGGTTACACTCAAATGATTTTATAATTTTAAATAAGGACGGCTGGTTTGTTGAAAAATAAAAAAGGTTTTACATTAATAGAACTTATGGTGGTTGTGGTTATTTTAGGTATCCTTGCAAGCCTGATTGTACCAAAGCTCATGGGCAGAACTGATGATGCAAAGCTTGTAAAGGCAAAGGTTGATATTGCTGCTGTTGAAACAGGCTTAAAACTGTATAAACTGGATAATGGCTTTTATCCAACAACAGGGCAGGGGCTTGCAGCTCTCATTGAAGAGCCTGATACAGAACCTGTTCCGGAAAAATGGCACAGGGGCGGATACCTTGACAAAGCTAAAACACCAAGGGATCCATGGAAAAGGGAGTATCTCTATCTCTGTCCCGGAGTTCACAATGATTTTGATATTATCTCCTATGGAGCAGATGGTTCTCCTGGAGGGGAAGGAAAAGATCAGGATATAAAAAGCTGGGAACTTGAAGACTAAACTGAAACAAAAATCAGGCTTTACCATTATTGAGCTTGTGGTAGTACTCAGCATTATAGGAATGGTGTTGTTTTTTGTATTACCAAAATTTCAGGCATTTCAGATATTTTCAGATTCCGGCGAATCAGTTGGAAAAATTCTCAAAATTGTGGAAGATTTGAAAACAGCGGCAGTTGCAAAAAACCGGGATTTTATCATGCACATAGATTCAGAGGCAGGGCTTATCTGGATTACAAATGATTCAATGACGGATGATGAGATTGACCAGGCAAGGGAAAATGGTATAAGAATTTCAGATGAAATTACAATTTTTGATGTGGAATTTTTCGGCAGAGGTTTAAGGGAGTCTGAATCTTCCGGGATCAGATTCAGCAGGCATGGATATTCTGATATGGCTCTGATTCATTTACAAGATCAGGAAAACGATATTACCATCAGGATAGAACCCTTTCTTGCAAAGGCTGAGATTGAGAAGAGGCATGTATCTTTTGAAGAATGCATCTAAAGGCTTTACCCTGCTTGAGATAATGGTGAGCATATCAATTATTGCCATTGTTTTTCTATCTCTCTTTAAAATGCAGGCAGGGAACATAACACTTTCTGAAGCAGAACAATTTTATTCAGCAGCCCCTTATCTTGCCCAAAAGATAATTGCCCATATTGAAACAGATTTTACGGATACATCTGATACATCTGATACATCTGATGCATCAGGTGAATTTGAAGATGATTTTAAAAATTACAGGTGGTCATACAGCATTACTTCCGAATATGAGCCCCTTGACTCTGATGTAATGAATGGGGAGAAAATAGAAAATTTTAAGAAAATAGATCTTGAAATTTCAAAAAACCATGATTATTCAATTACATTCCAGACATGGAGATATGTTCAAAGATGATTAAACTGTTTCATATTGGCAGCTCTTTGTGCATCCATATTGATCCCTGTTCTTTAACCCGTTCCGGCAGACACCCGGCATCACAACCCCATGGGTCTTGTTCTGGATTTACTCTGGTTGAAATCCTTGTGGCTGTGATGATTTTTGGTATTTTAATGACCACACTTTTTTCATCATTTAAATCATTTATACTCTCTTCTAATATGGTGAAAAATAATATTAACCATGCTGTTGAAGTTAGAAATTCCTTAAAAAGAGTAGTAAAAGACATTGAGTCTCTTTACATTTCAATGCCTCCCAGATATAAAAAGGCAGAATTTGATTCTGTTCCAGATCCTTTCAGGTTTTTTTGTGATGAGATCAATATAAATGGTATTCTTTTTTCAAGACTCAGATTTGCTTCCAATGAACATATCCCTTTAAATGGAAGGGATGAAACCGGTGCTGCCCAGATAATATACTACGTTAGATCTGACGGAAAAGATGGATTTGATCTTTGCCGGTCTGACTCGTTACGCCCATTTACAGATATGCAGAATTTAATTTGTGATCCTGTGGTGTGCAGGGGTATTGCAGGCTTTGAGGTGAAATTTTTTAATAAAGATAAAAATGAATATTCATACTGGGATTCTGAATCTGATGAGTTTAAATATACAGTTCCCTGTTCTTTAAATATCAGGATTGTTTTAAAAAGAGAAAAAAACATTGTTGTTGAAACAGGATTAACACTGCCTGTCCAGCGAAAGGCAATTGATGATTAAATGAACAGAGCTGTTTTAAAAAGTATTGTACATAATAGAAATGGTGTGGCACTTCTTGTTACCCTGGCTTTGATTTCTGTTCTTGCAGCAGCAGCATTTGAGCTTGGCAGAAGAGTTAAAAATTCAGCATCAACTGCAATGCAGGAAAAGAACAGGTTTGTGGCAAAACAGATGGCAGTGTCAGGTATTAACCTTGCCATGCTGATACTTGATAAGGACGGAAATGATTCTGACAGTGATATTGATTCTTTGCAGGAAGCCTGGGCAGATCCTGAAAAACTTTTCCAGGCTGTTGAACAGCTTGGATTTAAAAAAGGTGATATTGAACTTAAAATTTCTGATGAACTTGGTAAAATAGAGGTAAATGCACTTGTTAATGAGTTTCCCGGCAATGCATTTAATGAGGACCAGAGAAAAATCTGGGAACGTTTTCTGAATCTGTTAATTTCAAGTGATAAATCCAATGACCAGCGTAACCCCTCAGAAATAATCAATTGTATCAAAGACTGGCTTGATTCTGAAGACGATGATGCCATAACAGGCATTTCAGGTGCTGAATCATCATACTATGAGGAACTTGACCCTCCATATTCCTGCACTAACACATCCTTTGATCTTATTGAAGAGCTTTTCATGGTTAAAGGCATCTCCAGAAAGCTTTTACAATCAAAATCAAAATCATTATCATTATTGTTTCTTAATGATGGTGATTTTGAAGAAGAAGAAACTATTGAACAGCCGGATCTTGCTGATTTTTTTACTGTTTTTGGCATGGATGATGAAAAAACAGAAAAAAATGGATTCAGGTTTTCCGGCAGGGTTAATATCAATACTGCTGATGTTATGGTTCTTGCCGCACTTCTTCCTGTTGGCATGGAAGATCAGGCTGCAGAACTTGCAGCTTTTAGAGTTCACAAGCAGGAAGAGAGTGGAGAATTTGTAAATACCCTTGACAAAGGGTGGTATGAACAGGTTATAGATCTTTCAGAAAAAGAGAAAAAAAATTTTAATAAGATAATAAGGTATTCAAGTTCTGTTTTTAAAGCAGAATGTACAGCATCTGTTGGTGGTAATGATGGTGGTGCAGCAATATCTTTAGCGGCAGTTATAAAAAGGGAAAAAAATGAAGAGAGCGGTAAAAGCATCTGCAGAATTATTAAATTTTCAAGGAAATAGCATATGAGAGGAACCATCCTTGGACTTGAAATCGGAAAAAAGGGTTTGTCTGCTCTGGTTATTGAAAAAAGACTTAAGGGCTTTACAATAAAAGAGTCCGGCTATGTTGAATATGACGACCCTGCCAAGTCCCCGGGAACAGGTGAATCCGACA
>JAYEHB010000605.1:0-3508 GCA_034659375.1 Thermodesulfobacteriota bacterium | reverse complement strand
GAATTCCGGGGACACCATACTTAATTATTCCGGGGACAATCATTTTACTTTTTACTTTGTTTTTTTAGCCCTGGCTTTTTAAGGTTTAAAATTTCGATTCAACAGTGTTTCCATATCTTCAATAAATACTGGTGTACCAACAGGCCAGCCTGTTCTTTCATTTTTTCTGAATAATTCAATTTCATCATTCTATATCTCTTCTTTCAAAAAAATGTCTGCTGACGTCTATTGCTGCGCTGTGTGATATGATGGGGTAAACTTGGAGCTACTGTTCTTGCTTATTCGTGCCATAAACAAAATAAACCCAAAATAGTAATATTTGTCAATAATTAAGTATGGTGTCCCCGGAATTCGTTGATCATATCCCCGGTATTAAGCCGGGGACTGTCCCTGACGGTGATGCTGGATCAACTCACTTATATACTCTTCGACCTCAGATGCTACACCTGCCTCACGGGCGAAGGAAGGCCAATTTCTAATATTTTCCGTAATTTCTTCAATTATTTGATCGGGCTTGTTAATGCACATATTGTTAGCAACTTCTATAAAATCCTGGTCGGTAAAATCACTCTGTTTACCATTAATTTTTATTTTATGTCGATCACCCAACATCTCGACAGAATCGTATGACAATGTGACATCGTATGCCGGGGAAAGGCTCCAGGTCCCTTCTTTATCCATCATATAACTTATATTTTTAGTGTGATCGTCAACATTACGGGTCAAAGCATTAAAAACCATTCGTCTGAACTGTTGTTCCTGCTCTGGGTAAGGCAGGCCCAATTCCCTCATAACATAAAAGGCATCCTCATAGCCTGCTGTTCCGACAGGGTTCCACCCATAATGCCCTATTCCTGCCAAAGACAGGACATGAACTTTATCATTTCTTATGCGATCATACCTTTTGGTTAAAAAGTGAGCTCTGCCGTTTTCTTCTAAAAGACGGCACTCCATCATTTCCAATCCCGCATTTCGGGCCATTAAATAATAGGCATATTCCACCCGCCCCATCTCAAAGGATCTGCCGAATTCTTCTGGGGTTGTTTCAGAGATTCCATCAAACTTGAGTATCCAGTGATCATATCCTTCCGGAACATCAGATTGTCCTGAAATAATATGCCCATCGTTATTGATTGCAATAATGGCCTTTGGAACAGCTCCCCCAGCCGAGGTTCCAACTCGAAGTATATCTAACAAAGCCTCTGATTTTTCTTTATCTGAGGCTTCCTCTTTTAGGTGGACATCTAACTTTGAACGTTCAGACATAACTTCTTGAGCCAATTTCATAAGATTTTTAATGTCAATATCCACTGGTTTTCGGAGCACTTTGGAAGTAACCTCAGGCTCGTATTCCAGTGCTCCCATTCCTCGGGTGCCAATATAACAAAGCCTCTCTATAACCCCAAAAGACTTAGGGTCCCGCCCCTGGCGGGTTAACCAGGAATCAATTATCTTATTCCCAAAATTGTCCGGCAAACTATTTGCCAGCATACCTGGTAAACCCTTAAATGTGATTTTGTCAATTCCTGGAAACGAAAATCGGGGGAATCTTTTTGCATCTTCTAATCCCATGTGAATTGGAGATAAATCCAGGCCTTGTTGCAAAAACGATGACTCAAATTCAAACTCAGCACAGGGCTGATCCCTGGTCCAGGAGACGGCTCCAACCTTTAAGCCCCAAATTTTCACCAATGCCACAACTACTGGAGCCATTACACATTCCTCGTTTTAGAAGCTCGTTGTCTTTTTTTTCCAGCCATCTGATATAGTTGCAGGGGACTAATTCCAATATCCGGAATAAAGCTTTCAAGGGTACCTAATGCCTTGAGTACCCTTAAAATTTTGATATAAGTGAATAACGTACTCAAACCTTTTTCGGCGTTCCCGACAGCTTTCAGAGAAAGCCCTGCTTTTTCTGCAATTTCAGCTTGAGTATAATTTTTGTTTAGCCTTAAAGTTTTAAGGCGATCTCCGATATCCGTTGCGATAGCTTGATCGGTTTTTCCGTAAATGCTCATATAATACATCCTAAAGGTCATCTTGAATGGATATACGTTACTTAATAATTTTTAAAGGGTGTATTATAATATATCAAAGCAAAAAATACAACACGATTTTTACATCCGGGGTCCGGGTAAACCCCGGTTATTTCCCGGCCCCGGATTTACAAAAAAACAATTTTTACCTGCAAACAATTTTTATTAAATTTTGTCTAAAATTGATAAAGTAAAAACGGGTTTTTTAAGTTATGAAAAAATTTTCGGGAGAAAAAAATTCCGGTTTTGGTGTAACATCTGCCTTGTGGTAAAGGGGGCATGGTAAAGGGGTCAAGTCTGCTCTTGACTCTTATGATAGACTTTTTAACTTTGTTGTGGCCGATGCGGTAACCACGCTCCGGCCATGCCGGTTATACAGTAAATTAAAATGGGCTTGATCAGAAAACCGGCCATTCGATTTCCAATTTGATCCTTAAGTTGTAAGTGGTTGAAGTTATAAGGTTTTTTAAGAGCCGGCTCTAAACCTGGTCCCAATTGGCCGAAGTTATGATCAAGCCCATTAAAATAAAGAAAGAGTCAAGAGCAGACTTGACCCCTTTTTTTTTGACCCCTTTTTTTTTGATTACATTCTCTGCATGCTTGCATTGAACCTCCTGTTTTATGAAATTGGCTATAGTAAGACGATCAAATACTTTGCTGCAACCAGAAGAACGGCTGTACCCAGAATCATTTTAATTATAGCAGGTGCCATGATTTTTTGTAACTTTGTGCCGGTATAAATTCCTGCAAGCCCGCCAACTCCAAACAATATACCAAGAAGCCAGTCCGGAGACGTTTGAATTCCAGTACTGGTGATGGGTCCAATGGCATATATTATGACAGAAATTACCGATGCAACCCAGGTTGCGACAAGTGCTGCCCCTGCCACCAGATAAACAGGAAGCTCCAGCACTGCAACACAAAAAGGTACCATCACAGCCCCTCCCCCTATTCCATAGGCTCCACCGATAACCCCTGTTAACATGGCCGGGATAAAGAGTGCAGGAGTCGAAAAAGAGATTACCTCCCCGTTTTTAAGGGAGATGCTTGTTGTTCTAAGGCCTGTCTGTTCATTTTGGATAATAAATTCTGCCGCTTTAATGATGTTTTGATTGCCGGATTTTTGTTTTCTGTACTCCTTTATGCCGTTTTGCAGAGAACGGATACCCAGGTATGCAAGGATGCATCCTACAAAAATTTTAAAATTTGCAGGGTCAGGAAGATATACAACCCTTATGTAATATCCCAGAAAAACTCCTGGGACAGTGCCAAGAATCAAAAGTGTAACAATTGCCTTGGATAGACGTTTCTCCTTCATATACTTCATTGCCCCCATGGGAATGGCAATGATATTGTATACAAAATTTGTGGCACTTACGCCTGGAGCAGTGTATCCAAGCACACTCATCTGAAAGGGAAGCAGTGCAAATGCCCCTGAAACACCGGCTGTGGATGTAAATGCTGAGATCAGA
>JAYEHB010000604.1:5692-14260 GCA_034659375.1 Thermodesulfobacteriota bacterium | reverse complement strand
CATGCTCCGGTCATGCCGGTTATACAGGTTTTGCATGATTTGATTTATATCAATGTAATCAGTTGAAATGGTTATATTTGACTCTTTGTCGGATTCAATTAAATAATTATTGCCATGGGTAAGTGATCTGATTTTTTTAAAAGCAGGAGAGTCAGGTTTTACTATTTTTTCAAGGGTTCTGGTATCAATCTTACCTTTGATTTTAAAAAAGGGTTTAGAAGAGGGCTGAAGAGAAAAATCTTTTGTATCATTTTTAATTAATAACAGACCGTTTGACTCTTCTCTTTTGTTTATTTTTAATCTGTTAATGGTGTATAAACCTGAATTATCAGTAATATCTATAAAAAGTTCAGGACCTTTTTTAAATAAAAGCCTGCCTTTAAATGAGGCTGTTTTGTGTAAGCTTTCACAGGGCATGCACTTTGTGTTGTCGGGCACTTGAAGTACATGAGTACGTCTGTGTGCCAGCAGCCCTGCATCTGCAGCACCCTGTAAATGCTTACAGTCGGTGAATTGACTGTGAACAGTTTTAGTTTTGTTTAACCTGAATATTGCCTTTGAAATCGACAATGGCATGGAGAGACTGTTCATAAGCGGAACCTTTGTCAGGGATGTCAAAATGCCGGTATCTGAAATATCAGCACAAATATCAGATATGGTTGTTTTTTTATTGGTGATGCTGAATCTGCATGAAAGTGCAGATATCTCATTCTTTAAAGAGTTGCTGCTAAGAACAAGATCCTGGCAGGAACCACTGAGATTTATTTGAAAGTCCTTCCAACTATTTGGAATCAAATGACTTTCATTGTTTGTTGTGGACGATGCGGTAACCATGCTCCGGTCATGCCGGTTTATATGAAAGTCCTTCCTGCTATTTGAAATCAAATGACTTTCATTGTTTGTTGTGGCCGATGCGAATACCACGCTCCGGCCGTGCCGGTTATATTGAAGTTTGCCGGGTTTTAGAATCTGTCCTTTGATATTGATGGCATCAAGCAGGATTTTTCCTTTAACAGATTTTAAGGGTGAAAGCATTTGATCGATTTTTTTAAATGAGACAAGCCATGGGAAAAAAGTTTCCATATCAATCAAAGCTTTTCCTGAAGTGATATTTAGAAGATGCTCACCATCAAGGGTAATTGATGCAGATAGATCATGGAACCGGCTTTTGTTTATGTATCCATCTAATTTGTCCAGGATTACAAAATTATCATTTATATGAAAGTCCTTCCAACTATTTGGAAGCAAATGACTTTCATTCTTTGTTGTGGCCGATGCAGTAACCATGCTCCGGCCATGCCGGTTATATGAAAAGATACCTCTGTTTATTGATATTTCTCCTGGAATGCGCTGGTATTCACCTTTAAGGGAAATATCTTTGGCTTTTACAGATACATCAAGATTGTTTTTATTTTTTTTAAGAATAAGAACTGCATCTGCATTGCCGTAAATATCATGGCAGAGTTTAAGTTCTTCAGCAAGTTTTGTGTCAGGCAGCAGGTCTGTTAAAACATGGGGAAGATTTTCAAGGTTGGCAAAAAGGTTGAACCTGCCGTTGAAATCATAGCTGGACTTTAAAAGGTCAACCCCAATAGTTCCATTGTTAATGACTGTTTTTTCAACAATTCCATTAGAGACCTTAGTATGGAGAATGCCGTTTTTAACTATTACATCTCCATTAAAATCATTAACAACAAGCAATGTTTCAGGGATGTTAACTCTTCCATGATCAATGCTTCCCTTTATCACCATTTTTTTTGCATCAAACAGATTATCCATGGCAGTGCCTGAAAAAGATACAACGAGACCAGAGATGTTTCCTTTTGGAAGAATATCAAATATTGTTTTACAAATTTCATTGTTTGGGAAAAGAGTCATGGCTGTTTTTTTTGTCTCATCAATATTGATCTTTTTCCCGTTAAAAGAGAGTTTTATTTTATTCTTATCTTTGTCTTTGAGAAAATTGATTGAGATATTCATTAAGGGCGGATCAAGGATAAAGGGTTCTAATATCACCATGGTTCTCTTTTTTGTGACAGAGATTTTGACTGAAAAATTTGTGCCCTGGATTTTTTCTTTGTTTTGTGCCGTTAATCTAAGTGATTTGCCTGTGATGTGAAGATCTATTTCTCCTGGATTTTTATATTTGAATATGGCTGTTAACTGGTCGCCGGAGCATGATTTGATTTTTTCACCAAAGGTTAATCCCCTCTTTTCAGGATCATCCATTGTAATGTTTTTAATCAGAATTTTACCTGAAATTTCTTTTTTACCGGGAGATACAACAATAGATCCATTAACTCTCTTAAAGATAGAACTGCTTAATTTTTCAATTACAATGAGACAATCCTTTTGTGCTGCAGGAAGATTGTTGAAAATGGAAAAATGAGGAAAAGGGAAGGGGGCAGTTTTTTTACCGGTATGTGCAAGAAAAATCAGGGACTCCTTAATAGAGATCTTTTTTATATTTATATCTCCCTTTATCAAATCATACATATCAGGATAGATCTGTACCTGCCCAATTGTCAGATTTTTATCCTGGGGTAAAGGAATGCTTATTTTATCTATTTTAAGGCACGGCTTTGGGAAAAGAGCTAACTTGATTGTATTGAATTCTATTTTTTTATGGGTTTTGTGAGAGATGAATTCTATAATTTCAGTTTTTACATAACCAGTATTAAGCAGCCAGGGCGTGGACAATACCAGCAGGATAACAAAAAGAGCCAATAATGTAATTAATTTTTGTATTCTCATAGTCATTACTTTCTACCATTGATAACCGTTGTCTTCAGTAATACTTATAAAATCAGCCATGACAAATTCTGTCTCTTTTAAAAGGAAATCATCCTCATCCTCATCCTCATCCTCATCCTCATCCTTATTATTCTTATGCTTATTCTTATGCTTATTCTTATCCTTATTATCCTTATTATCCTTATTATCCCTATTATCCCTAAGCTCTTCAATGCTTGATATCGGGTCAAGTCCCCTGGCTGTCAACCTTAGATTTTCAATCTCAATCTCTTTTTTTTCAATTTCTTTTTTCTGTTGTCTACGTTTTTTTTCATTTATGGACCAGCTCTTGATTTTATAAATTTCAGCGGCAAATTGAAATTTGCCAGAAAGATATTTGAAATCAGGATTGTTCTTTTTTCGTTTTATATGCTTTTCTGAAAGTTCTGCAGAAACAGTGGAAAGTTTTTTATATGGTTTAAAAAAAGCCTGTCGTGTTTTATCCCATGGAAGAGCTCCTTGAAGAGAGTTTTCTCCTGTTTCTTTGCTGTTATATATATGCGGATATTCAAGGTCAGGAAGTACTCCTGAGTTTTGGGTGCTTTTGCCGGATACTCTGTAAAACTTGGCACTTGTAAGCTTAAGCTGACCCTTTGAGATGGGTTGCAGTCCCTGTACTGTACCCTTGCCAAAGGAACGGGTTCCAACAATAATACCTCGGTTGTAATCTTTAATGGCCCCGGCAAATATCTCCGATGCTGAAGCACTCATGCGGTTGATCATAACCATCAAAGGACCATTATATACTATATTTGGATCTGGATCTTTGAGGCGTGATATATATCCGTTTCTGCTTCTTATTTGAACAGTTGGTCCGGATTCAATAAAAAGACCGGCAAGCTTGTTGGCCTCCTGGAGAGCTCCCCCTCCATTATCCCTAAGATCAATGATAAGCCCGTCAATGTTTTCCTGATCAAGTTCTTTTAAAAGAGAACGAACATCCCTTGTGGTGCTTTTATAATTCTGTTTTCCGGCCTGTAATGCCTGGAAATCGAGATAAAAGGCAGGAATATCTATAACTCCTATCTTATATGTGTGGTTGTTTATAGTGAGTGTTACAATTTTTTTATGTGCTGCCTGTTCCTCAAGCTTAACCTTATCTCTTTTTATGTGGATTGTTTTGGAGTTCTGCTCTCCTTTTTTGTCTGCAGGAATTATTGCCAGTTTGACAATGGAATCCTTGGGACCGCGTATAAGTTTTACAACTTCATCTATTCTCCAGCCAACAACATCCTGGATTTTTCCATCTAAATTTTGTCCTACTCCAATGATTTTATCCCCCGGCATGAGCATGGCAGATTTGTCAGCAGGGCCTGCAGGTATCAGTCTGACTACTTTGGTATATTCATAATCGCTTTGAAGAACAGCACCGATTCCTTCTAACGACAGGCTCATCTGAATGTCAAAATCCTCTGAAGCCCTGGGGGGAAAATATTGGGTATGGGGATCAAAACTCATGGTCACTGCATTTATATAGGTTCTGAATGTATCTTTTGAATTGGTCTGGGAAAGTCTGTTAAGTCTGCTGGCGTAACGTTTTTTAATTGTTTTGGTTATCTCATCATTTGATTCATCCTCAAGCTTAAGGGTAAGGATGGTATTTTTCAGCTCTTTGTGCCACAATTGGAAAAGTTCATCTTCATCTGCCGGCCATGGCTCATCTTCCCGGTTTAAGCATATAAATTCATTTTTGGTGAAGTCAAATTTTTGCTCCCAGTTCTCAATATGCTCCTGAATCCAGATAAGTCTTTGAAAAGAACGTTCAAGATAAACATTAAATATTTTATAACCAGGGCTTAGATTCCCTTTTTTCAGACTATTATCAATGCGGTATTTTATCTGTTCAAATTCTTTTATATCATCTTGTATAAACAGATGTTTTGATGGGTCAAGTGTTGTAATATACCGGGTGAAGATAATTGATGAGAGAAAATCATCAAGCCTTTTTTCTGAGTAATGGTGTTTTTCAAGTGATTTGATAATATTGATGCATGTTGCCGAATCCTCTGAATTATAGGTAACCTTTCCAGGAGGGCTTGCTTTTTGAGAGACTTTTTTCTGTAAAGATGTTTTACCAGCATGTTCAGGTTTTGATAGAGAGAATGAAATTGTAAAAAAAAGTATAACCAGTAATCCGGTACAGGCGATAATAAATTTTTTTTTCTTCATATTTGTTATTTTCCTGAGTTATCGTTTTATATGAAACTCCGTCCAAAAGACTGTAGTGATAAGAGTTTCATTGTTTGTTGTGGCCGATGCAATGACCATGCTCCGGCCATGCCGGTTATAATAAAAATGCAGACTCAAAAATGGGACTGACTCTTTGATCCCGATTACATCTGGGAGTCCAGGAGAATATCTTCCGGTGTTTCAAGACTGATGCGACCAATTTTTCCTGCCCTAAGTTCTCTTATCAGAATTTCACAAGCTTTCTGGTAATTAAGAATCCCGCCTTTTTTAACACATCCCCTTGCTGCTCCTATTTTTTCAATAAGGGTAACACCATTATCTAAAAGGATATCAGAAATCTTGTATCTAACTGTCAGAAGTTCAGGATATCTTTTTGCGAGAAGTTCTGCTGTAAAGCAGGCAATATCGGTATAATCTATTGCTGTGTCAGATATAGCACCACTTGCTGCCAGGCGGTAGGCACTGTTTTTGTTATCCAGAACAGGCCACAAAATACCTGGCGTATCATA
Organism: Thermodesulfobacteriota bacterium; assembly: GCA_034659375.1. GTDB lineage: Bacteria > Desulfobacterota > Desulfobacteria > Desulfobacterales > Desulfobacteraceae > DATFJZ01. The sequence continues at coordinate 8,768 of JAYEHB010000604.1, read as the reverse complement.
GATATCCATTTTGTTTTTTAATCCTGTTCTCTGCTGCTGCCTTGTAATGGCAGGTACATTTCCTGTGTTGGCTATTTTTTTTCCTGCAAGGGTGTTTATTATGGTTGATTTCCCTGTGTTTGGAATACCAACAACCATCACTCTTATTCTTCGTGTTTTTTTTTTATCAATTTTCTGGAGACAAAAATCAACAGCTTTCCATGTCTCGGCTGTTTTTGTTCCTGTAACAGCAAGAGCTGTACCAATATCTTCTCTTTTAAAATAGTCAAGCCATGCCTTTGTTATATCTGAATCTGCAAGATCTTTTTTATTGAGGATTTTTATGCGTTGAACATTTTTGCAGATTTTATCAAGCATTGGATTAGAGCTTGAGACAGGAAGCCTTGCATCGAGAATCTCCATGACAAGATCCACTTTTAATACAGCTTTTGTCAGAAATTTTTCTGTCTCCTGCATGTGACCTGGAAACCATTGGATATCCATGAACTTAGTTTTCACTCCGTTTTTTTATTTTTTTAATCTCTTTTCTAAGACGTTTTATTTTTTGTTTGTCTGTTTCCTGTAAATCCTTACAAATCGGCGAACTGACAGTCACTTTTTTTTCAATTGGTTTTTCTTTAACAACCTTTGCTTGAACCGGTTTTTCTTTAACAGCCTTTGCTTTAACAGCCTTTGCTTTAACAGCCTTTGCTTTAACAGTCTTTGCTTTAACAGCCTTTACTTTAACAGCCTTTGCTTTAACAACCTTTGCTTGAACTGGTTTTTCTTTAACAACTTTTGTCAGAATCGGTTTTTTTTTGACACTCTTTTTAAAAGAAATTGTTTGTACTTTTTTTTCCATCTTTTCCGGCAGTAGAGGCGTTACAGGTAATGTTGTTTCCTCTTCTTCCTCTCTAAGGGATATGAAATAAAGATATGAAAAAATAACTCCACCGGCGGCACTACCGACAAAACCTCCTATTGCAGAGGAAAAGATTATTTCCAGAACTGTCTGCTCATAGATAAAACCATAGAGACCCCCTGCTGCAATTCCAATAAAAAACAGTATTGATGCTATAATATACATTAACCATATATAGCATACATCGTTCCAAGTATAAACTATAAAAAAAAATGGAGTTGGATTTTGTCTTGACATGGGTGTAACTATTTGAGAATATCTCTTTTATGAAAAAGTTTTTTATGAAAATTTTGTTTGAATCTGTTTTGTTTTTGTTTATCTTTTTTTTGCCCCTGCATGCTGGAACTGTCAACAACGATATTGCCATGGCTTTTGATTTACCATCACTGGTAAAGAGTGTAAGGTTTCCAGAACCAGTCTATTTTTGCGGTTCCAGGGTGCCTCTCCATGAGCAGCAGGTTAAGGAAAGGCTTGAAAAAGAGATGCTTCTTGCTCTATGGGACAGAGCCCAGGTGGTGTTGTGGATTAAGAGATCAACAAAATATTTCCCCCATATTGAGAAAATTTTAAAGCAGCAGGGGCTTCCTGATGATTTAAAATATATATCTGTGATTGAAAGCGGCTTAAGACCCCACGCAGGTTCTTCCAGGGGTGCTGTCGGCTTTTGGCAGTTTTTACGATCCACAGGCCGGCATTATGGTTTAAGGGTTGATTCTAAAATAGATCAAAGGAGAAATCTTTTTAACTCCACAAAGGCAGCGTGTAGTTATTTTCAAAAACTGTATAAAAAGTTTGAATCCTGGCCGCTTGCTGCTGCCGCATACAACATGGGTGAGAATGGTCTTGCAAAAGCGATTAAAGGTCAGAAATTAAAGGAGTATTATTCTCTTTATCTGCCCTTGGAGACCCAGAGATATTTTTTAAAAGCTGTTGCTGCAAAGCTTATCATGGAAAACAATGAAAAATACGGGTTTAAATTTTCAAAAGAGGATTTTTATCCAGAGTCTGTATTTGACAGGGTAAATATTGATTCTCCAACAGAGATTCCCCTGACTGTTATAGCAGAGTCTGCAAACACATGCTTTAAGGAGATTAAGGATATGAATCCTGAGATAAGAGGCTCTTATCTCTGTAAGGGCAATAATTCCATTCTAATACCAAAGGGGTGTGCAAAAGGTTTTAAAAAAAGGTTTTCCGTTTTGTTAAAAAAGTGGCGTGTTAAAAATGTCAAAAAATTTCATTTGGTAAAAAAAGGAGAAAATCTTTCGATTATAGCAAAAAAATACAATATTTCTCTTGCATCGATTTTAATGTGGAATAATTTAGCAATAAGAAGTACTATCCATCCAGGTGACAGGGTTATTATCACTTCTCAATAACCGGCACGGCCGGAGTGTGGTATTCGCATCGGCCACAACAAAGGATGAAGCTATATGATTTTAAATAGTTAGGCGGAGTTTTCAGATCTCTCTGCCTTATTTTCCTGATTTTTTGGCTTTTGTTGTTTTTTGTAGCATAACTGGTCTTCTCTTACTATCGCACAGAGTTTAGGATTATGCAGCTCTTTACAGGTTGCATGGTTATATAGAGGGCATTCAGGATATTGTTTTGACATTTTTATTCCTTTTTATGATGACCTTTTATTATTACTACATTATAGAATATACCTTAATTTTTATATTGTTTCAACTCATTTCCCCTAATGTATTTTGGCATCCTTCATAAGTACTTTACACTTTTTGAGGGCATTCCCTATTTAAAGGTATTTTCCACAAAAGAAGTGTAAAGTACTTTTATGCTAATATGAAGGATGCCTGTATTTTTATGATATGCAAAAGGCCGAGCATGAAAAGGTCAACAACCCTGAGCTAAAGACTCAGGGGCTTGCAATAAAACTTGTAAGCTCGGTTGATTAGCCTAAGTCTTAACTGACTAAGTTACATTGGAATATATAGTCATCCCAAGGTACTCCACACCAGGGGCTCTGAGGTCAGTGTTTAAACATCTCTGAGGGTAGGAGAAGTGATGCTGATATGTAAACCCATATAAAACAATCACGGAGATTATTGGCTGAGATTTTTTTCAGAGAAATTACCGGGTTTTGTCTCTTTTAATATAATCGTTGAATCATCTTTTTTTGTTTTTGAATCAAAATTGTCCTTTAGATCAGGAGTT
>JAYEHB010000604.1:0-5592 GCA_034659375.1 Thermodesulfobacteriota bacterium | reverse complement strand
TGTCCTTTAGATCAGGAGTTTGTTTAATAATATTTTTTTGACTGATCTTTGAAATTTCTAAAAATAGTTTTTCAAATTTTGTTTTATATTGGGATTTTAGATCGAGAAGTTCCTTGTTAAGGTACTCTTTATCAATAGTTTTTTCCCTAAGAGCTTTTATATTGTTTTCCCCAAGAGTGATATCTTTGCGTGCCAAAGCAATTTTCTTCTCATATTCAGCAAGGGTTTGTCTGAAATTTGACAGTGTTGAAAGATCCTTTTTTATTGAATCTTTGATTTCTGCTAATTTTAATTTCAAAGAAGAGTCAATTTGTGTTATCTTTTTTTTAAGCCTGCCTGTTGTTTCATTAATAATGGAGATTGTCTTATTATTGGTTCTGTCAATAATATTAAGAGATGTTTTGTAAAGGCTTGAATTTTCTGTCACCCTTTTTTTAATGCTTTTAATGCTTGTTTCAATTTGTTTTTTATCAGCTTTGAGTGAGGTAAGTTGTGCAATCTCTGTCTCAATATTTTGAATATTTTTTTCCATCCCGGGAAGTTTGACCTTTAGGGCGTGCTCAAGCTTTGCAAGGTCAACATTCATGCCATTGAGCTTTGCTTCAAGTTCTTCAGCAATAGTTTCTACGTTGTTCTGCCCTGTGTCATGAACATTAACAAATCTTTCCTTTATATCCAGGTATGCAAAAAAAAGTATTGCCCCAATGAGGCATGGTAAGATTACAGATATTAATGTTACCCTGTTCCCGATTTTTTCGATTTTCAGGCTGTTGATCTCTTTACGATACATTGATGCTCCAATATCATCACTGTAATCATCCATTTCTTCTTTAATTCTGAAATTTCCCAATGTTCCTGTTTTTTTCTTTTGCGGCATATTTTATTCCCACTCAATGGTGCCGGGAGGTTTGGATGTTATATCATAAACAACCCTGTTAACACCATCTACTTCATTGATAATTTTATTGGATATTCTGGCAAGAAGGTCATGGGGAAGTCTTGCCCAGTCAGCTGTCATGGCATCTCTGCTTGTTACTGCTCTGATGGCAATACAGTTGTCATATGTTCTTTTGTCTCCCATGACTCCAACACTTTTTACAGGGAGAAGAACTGCAAAGGACTGCCATAGTTTTCTATAGTATCCGGCTTTTTTAATCTCTTTAAGAAGCAGATCATCAGCCTCTCTTAATATTTTGATGCGTCTTTCAGATACAGAACCCATTATTCGTATGGCAAGACCCGGACCAGGAAAGGGTTGTCTCCATACAAGCTCTTCAGTCAATCCCAGTTCAATCCCAAGTTGTCTAACTTCATCTTTAAAAAGGAATTGGAGCGGTTCAATGAGTTTTAGTTTCATCTTTTCAGGAAGACCTCCAACATTGTGGTGGGATTTGATTATGGATGTGGGACCGCCAAATGCTGATTTTGATTCAATTATGTCAGGGTATAGTGTGCCCTGGCCAAGAAAAAGAGCTCCTTCTATTTTTTGTGCTTCTGCATCAAATACCTCTATGAACAGGTTTCCTATTTTTTTTCTTTTTTGTTCAGGATCGGTAATATCTTTTAAAGCATCAAGGAATTGTTTTCTTGCATCCACAAATTTGATGTTCATGTCAAGGTTTGCTAAAAGGCTTTTTTCAAGAGCTTCTTTTTCATTTTTCCGTAAAACTCCGTTATCCACAAATATGCAGAAAAGATTTTTTCCTATTGCCCTGTGGATGAGCATAGCTGCAACTGATGAGTCAACACCTCCGGAAAGACCCATAATTACCTTTTTATCCTGCACAGCCTCTTTGATCTGGGCAATGGCTCCATTTGCAAAGGATTCCATTGTCCAGTTTTTTTTGCATTGGCAGACCTCAACCAGAAAATTTTTAATCATTTCAGTTCCATTGGCGGTGTGCTCAACTTCAGGATGAAACTGAAATCCGAAATAATTGTTTTTAAAGTCGGCAATAGCGGCAATCTCGGTGTTTTCAGTGGATGCTGTGATTTCAAAGTTTTTTGGAAGTTCTTTGGTGGAATCTCCATGGCTCATCCAGCATTGAAGGTTTTTTTTCATTCCCTTGAATAACGGTTCCTGGATTTTAATGTTTAGATCTGCAAAACCATATTCACGCTTTTCTGATCTTTCAATTTTTCCGCCCAGGGCATGGATCATGAACTGCATGCCATAGCAGATTCCAACCACTGGTATGCCAAGATTAAAAATTGCAGTATCAATTGACGGGCTGTTCTCTTCGTATATACTGGAAGGTCCTCCTGAAAGAATTATTCCTTCAGGGTTTAGTTTTTTGATCTTTTCAATGTCAATTCCTGCAGGTTCAACCTGACAGTAAATTTCATTTTCTCTTACCCTTCTTGCTATGAGTTGGTTAAATTGTGAACCGAAATCTATAATAAGTATCATTGAAGTATATCCTGAAAAATTAATTAAAAGTCTGTAAATATTCGACCGGCACCCTATCTTCGCCTGCTCACATAACCTGAAGGTCAGAAACTATCATTAGTATGTTAGGCAGTCCCAAATAGACGAATATGAGGCACTGGCCAGACATTTACATTTATACTTGTTTTTTTGATAAAAAATCAAGTTGTTTTTAATGTGATGATTGCAAAATTGTAATTATTATGTTCTTTTATATGATATGAAAGTTTTTGTAAACCAAACAGCGAATTTCATTCTTTGTTGTGGGCAGACTTAGACCACCAGGGCTGCCCGTGGCAGTTTATATGAAAGTCCATCCAAACGACTGCAATGATAGATTTTCTAAATTTGTTGTGGCCGATGCGTTTACCACGCTCCGGCCGTGCCGGTTATATGGAATTATAAATTTAAACAGGAGAAATATATATGTATGATGCCAGTGATCTTAGAAAAGGTCTGAAACTTGAGATTGACAAAGAGCCCTTTGTAATTGTGGATTTTCAGTTTAAAAAACCAGGAAAGGGCCAGTCCCTTTATAAGTGCAAGCTTAAAAATATGATTACAGGAGCCCGGTTTGAAAGGACTTTCAGGTCAGGTGATAAATTTAATAAAGCCGATCTTGAGGAGCAGGAGATGGAGTATCTCTATGCTGAACCTGAAAGTTTCTGTTTTATGAATACATCAACCTATGTTCAGGAATTTTTATCAAAGGAGCAGGTTGGTGATGCTGCTGATCTGTTAATTGAGAATGTTGTATGCACGGTTCTGTTTTTTAGTGAAAGGGCAATTGGGCTTACACTGCCAAATTTTGTAAATCTTAAGGTTACAAAGTCTGAACCCTGGGCAAAAGGAGATACTGCAACCGGAAGTACAAAACCTGCAACTTTAGAGACAGGTTTTGAACTTCAGGTTCCTCCTTTTATTGATGAGGGGCAGATGGTTAAAATCGATACAAGAACCTGTGAATATGTTGAAAGGGTTAATGAATAAAAAAATATATTGGAACTGATGTTGTGATAAAAAAAATTTTGATTGTTGATGATGATCTTGTTTTGTGCAGTGTACTGATAAAGGCGTTGACCCTTAAAGGATACTTGTGCCTGGATGCAGAAAGCGGGGAACAGGCATATGAAATGATCAAAAAAGATGAACCTGATCTTGTACTGTCTGATGTTTTTATGGGTGGCATGGATGGTATTGAGTTCATGAATAGAGTTAAAAAAGAATTTCCCGACCTTGATTTTATCATTATGACGGGATTTTCAGCAGAACACTCCTATGCTGATATTATTAATGCCGGTGCTTGTGATTACATGACAAAACCCTTTGAAATCAGTGCCTTATTTGCCAGGATTGAGAGGATTAAGCGGGAAAAAAGGACTTTTGTCAATTTAAAAAAAAGCAATCAAAAGCTTGCTTTGGCCATGGACCAGGCAGAAGCAGCTTCCAACGCAAAGACAGAATTTCTTGCAAGAATGAGTCATGAAATCAGGACACCTTTAAACGGTATTATTGGATATACGGATATTCTTTTTGACACATCACTTACAGATGAGCAGCAGGGGTATGTAAAAAATACAAAGATATGCTGTGGGGCTCTTTTATCTGTTGTAAATGATATCCTTGATTTTTCCAAAGTCGAAGCCGGTGAACTTGTACTTGAAAAAATAGAGTTTGATCCAGAAATTTTATGCTTTGAGACTTTGGAACTTGTCAGGTCAGAAATTGATGAAACCAGAATTGAACTTGTATGCTGTATCTCAGATTCAGTACCGGGAATTGTAAAGGGAGATCCCCACAGATTCAGGCAGGTGCTTTTAAATTTACTTGGCAATGCAGCCAAGTTTACATCACAAGGGAGAATTGAGCTCCTGCTTGACACAGAAGATGAAACCTCTAAAGGAATCACATTGTCTGTCTCTGTAAGAGATACTGGTATAGGGGTCTCTATTGAGCAGACTAAAGAACTTTTTAAACCTTTTAAGCAATCAGATGAGACCATCACAAGGGAGTATGGAGGGACAGGACTTGGACTTACCATATGCAAAAAAATTGTGGAAAAAATGAATGGCACAATTCAGGTTGAGAGCGAGCCTTTTAAAGGAAGCAGATTTTATTTTACCGCAGTGGTTGAAAAGGTGATCAAAAAGAGTAAAAAAAGGATCAGACCTGCACTCCTTTCTGGAAAAAAAGTTTTTGTTTTTGCATGTACCAGGTCTGCAACGGAAATATTGACCCGGGAACTTTTCATGGCAGGCATGGAAGTTGATTGTTTGTATTATAGTGGTTCCCATAAGGATGAGGATAAACTTGCTGAATTTTTTGAAAATTATTCTAAAAGAAAATATGAAATAGGGATAATTGATGCAGGTGGATACCACAACAGCAGAACCCTTGATATTGCAAAACAGATTAGACAATTATCTGATTCTTGTTCAGAAAATTCTTTTATCCCGCTTATAGCATGTTCTCTGCCGGTTCCAGGTGGAGTTGAAGAGTGCCAGAAAGCCGGGTTTGACGGCTTCTTGGCAAAACCTGTCCAGAGAAAAAAACTTTTTTCCATGATGTCGGGCCTCCTGGGTATTGACAGGGTGGGGGGAAAAGAGAATGAAAAGAAAATTGCAACACCCCATTCCATTGCTGAGGATCTAAAACGTTCCATATCCATTCTTGTGGTTGAGGATAACTATGTAAATCAGAAGATGACAAAGATATTGCTCTCAAAAGCCGGTTATAATGTTGATATTGCAAATAATGGTTCTGAGGCTTTTAAAATTTATTTTGATGATCCTTTGGATTTTGATATAATTTTTATGGATATCAATATGCCTGTGATGGACGGGCTTGAAGCAACACGCAGAATACGTTTAAGGGAAAAAGAGATGGCCGCTGGAACAAGAATACCCATTATTGCTCTTACTGCCAATGTCTTAAAAGAGTTTAAAACGCAATGCTTTGATGCTGGTATGGATGATTTTCTCACCAAGCCCATAAAAAGAGAGCTTGTATTTAAGGCTGTTAAAACCTGGGTTGCTTAACAATTGAAAATTGAAAATTGAAAATTGAAAATTGAAAATTGAAAATTGAAAATTCACAATTCACAATTCATAATTCACAATTCATAATTCATAATTCACAATTCATAATTCACAATTCACAATTCA
>JAYEHB010000603.1:0-3554 GCA_034659375.1 Thermodesulfobacteriota bacterium | reverse complement strand
AATTATGAATTATGAATTATGAATTATGAATTATGAATTATGAATTTTCAATTTTCAATTTTCAACTTTCAATTTTCAATTTTCAATTGTCAATTAAAACATATGCTGGGGCTCTCCAAGCATAAATTTCCCTTTTTGTATCTGTCTCTTTAAAATATCTGCAATTTTCCTTGCCTTAACCATACTGGAAAGGGGCACGCTTTGAATCTTTTTTCCTTTTATCATTATGGTACCGCTTTTAAGTTCAGCATAACTCACCTGACCATAACTTTTTGAGATACCCTGCTGATAATCATAGCCATAATCAATCACCTGGGTAAAAAGATCTTCATCAGAAACAGCAGTATACTTTACCATCTCTTCATTTAAAATTGGAATTGGAATCCCAAGCCCCACAGAAAGGGAACATCCATATCCACGAATGCTCTGGCCCACAAGCCATTCAGGAGACATTTCCTTAAGATTTCCCATTACAAAAAGAGTTGCTCCAGGAGTCAATGGTGCACCATTAAGAGTTCGCTTTACATCCTTTTTAGACTGGGTGCCGCTCCATGTCACATACCCCTGGGCCCCGCCAAGAAATATTCTTGTGCCAAGCCCTATGGTTTTTAAATAAGGATCATTAAACAGAGGGCTTAACTCACCTGATGTTGAATAATTTGCATTCCCCATCTCAGATTTTAATGTTCCCATGTAGGTGTACTTAACCCTGTCTGATCTGTTGATGGCACAGTTATAGTTCTGGTATCCATTTCTTGGATTACACAAAACTGCATTTGGAAGATCATCAAGAGTAATTATTTTTTCTATTTTTCGGTTTGGGTAACAGTCAGTCCCGTAACTCTCAGCCCTTAATTCAATATTTTTTCCAGCAACAAGATCCTGAAGAACATGGCCTCCTCCGTAATTAAACTCACCTGGATGAAGCTTGTTTAAAGGATCATCCTCACAAGTCTCGGTGGCTCCAAGAAAACAGTCCACAGCAGCAACGCCGGAATAGGCAGGAACATTATTGAACCAGGTACTGGTTGTTCTGATGACAGGGTTTGACTGACCAATATTTAAAAACGCACCAGATGAACACATTGGTGCAAAGGTTCCTGTTGTAACAACATCCACATTTTTTGCCGCTTCAACAGGCCCCTGATCATTTACAATACCTATTATCTCTTCAGCAGTAACAACAACAGCCCTACCTGATCTGATCTTTTCATTAATCTCTTGATAAGTTTTGTTTATCTTAAATTCACCCATTTTATGCCTTTTTTTTATATATCACTGTAGTTTTTCAACATTTTGAATTTTTGAAAGAATATTATTCTTAATCCATGTTTTATCCCACCATTCCAAAGGATTGACAAAAACATTATTTACAGAAACACCAAAATGAAGATGATCCCCACCTGCAAGCCCGGTGGCACCACTTTTTCCGATTATATCACCTTTTTTAACCATATCACCTTTTTGAACCAGAACAGTGGTCAAATGGGAATAAACAGTGCAAAGTCCAAACCCATGATCAATAAGGACGGAATTGCCAAATATCCCTATATTGTCTGTACTGAGTACTTTTCCATTGTTTGCAACAGGAACAGGTGCCCTGTATACCGATGCCAGATCAATGCCCATGTGAATCTGGCGATCGATCTCTTTTCCATTGTACTTATATATCCTGTGATCTGCAAAGGAAGCTCTATTGGCAGAACCGGGAAGCCGTGAAAAACGGCCCTCCCACAGAACTTTATGTGCTGTATTAACAACAGGTTTTAAGAGATCTTTAATATTCTTTTTTCTCAATACTCTGTTTATATAAATAAATTTTTTCAGTAAAGGATTATCTGCGGAATCAAACGCTGCCTCTTCTGCTCCAAGATCAAATTCCGGCATTTTTCTTAAAAGAAACTTATCTGTAATCTTAAGAAGATCTGTTTTGAATTTTGTATCCCTTATGTAATAATAGAACCCCCGGGTGGCTGTATTCCCTGTAGGATCAGAAGCCGTAACAGCTATCTTTACTCCAGGGCCCTGCTTATAGCTTAAGGCAAAAAATGAAGCAAAAATATTTTTATCTTCAAACATACCGGAATAACCTGGGAAAAAATTATCCTCAACCTTTACACCACTCTTAATACCATCTTCAAAAAGCCTGTAAATCACAAGACCTGCCCCGCCCCTTGCAATATTATGCCGTCGGGAAAGAATCTCAATCCCAGGTGGTTTAGAGTCGATAACCACCTTTTTTTCCTGGTAAACCTTATTGCCGCTATTCCACTCTTTCCAGGAATAATCAGAAACATAAATTTTTATGAGAGCCTCTCCATCTACCATTCCGTACTTCCGTGATTCCACAGGAATTTTAAATGAATCATTAAAAATCTTAGAACCCATAAAAAAGCCCTTGTACCCAATACAAGGATACTCTTTTTTCAGGAGAACCTTCTCCTTTTCCTGCTGCACAATTGATACCCGTACCTCCCTCAGACCAGTTCCTTTATCTGAAGCCATAAGAGATATCTCATAGGACTTGCTGAGATAAATCGAGGGAAAATCAACTGTGATCCCAGGAGGTTTTCTTTCAAATTGATTTGTCAAAAACCATATTAAAGGTAGAATCACAAGCAGAACAAATATAATAAAAATATTTTTTTTCATCCATTACACCTATCTTTACAGGAAGTTACAATTTTATAAACAAACAACAGATAAAATAACAGCTATGGAGCAAGTTATCAAGCCATTTTCCATTCTTTCCCTATAACTGCCATGGGCAGCCCTGGTGGTCTAAGTCTGCACACAACAAATGATGAAGGGCAACCACAGGGGGTTGCCCCTACTCCTGGTTTGCCAGGACTTTCATATAAAAACAGTTCACAGGATGTCTTGCTATCAACCACCTGTAAACGCATACCTTGACTTTTCATTCAGTAATGGATAGATTGAAAAAATAAATTATCAAGTTTTACTGCTATCAAAAAGGCTGTCAGTAAATATTCGGCTTATAATTACGGCTGTTAAATCATTAAGGTCATGAATATATGGTAAAAAAAAAGTTGTTCCTGGTAAAATTTTTTCTCATAATTTTTCTTGTTTTGATAATTGCCGGACTTGGTGCAAGCTATCATCTCAAACAGCTAAAATCAGGAAAAACCGCTATTAACAATATAAAAATCGATTCAAAAGCTGATATTGTCCTGAACAACATGCACCAGACATCAACTAAAAATGGAATAAAAGACTGGACTCTTTCTGCATCATCTGCAAGATTAATAAAAAATGAGAACAGAGCAGTCATGCAGGATGTCAAAGTATCTTTTTATATGAAAAATTCCAATGAAATTTTTCTCACATCAAAAAAGGGCACGCTTGACACAAAAAAACATGATATGACATTTTCAGGTAATGTTGTTGTAAGATATAAGGAGAACACCCTTACAACTGACAAGTTGCATTATACAAAAAAAGAGCATATAATATATTCCAATGTTCATGTAAAAATAGAGAATAAAGATTCAGTCATGCATGGGGACTCGTTACTGACAGACCTTAACACGAGC
>JAYEHB010000602.1:0-3555 GCA_034659375.1 Thermodesulfobacteriota bacterium | reverse complement strand
AATGCGTTTCTCTTCAGCAATGCGTGCCTCTTCAGCTTTTTTAGCCTCTTCCACGGTTTTGCCTGTATTCTGTTTTTTTGTTACATTTTGCCTGGGCTTGGTTGTTTTTTTAACAGGTTTTTTTTTGGGAGTTGTTTTTGAAATAGTTTGCTCAACATTCTCTTTTGTTTCAGTTTTCTTTTTAGCACTCTTTTTTGTTTGCGTAGTTTTTTTCTTTGCCACAGCTAATTATCCCCTTTGTTGATATTATTATAAACTTATAATATGAATTTTGCTAAAATATATATAGAATATATAGTATTTTGTAAATAGTTTGTTCAGCAATTCTTATTATGGTGTCTTTTTTTTATATGAAAGTCCGTCCAAACGACTATAATCATTGGATTTTCATTTTTTGGTTTCTGCCCTTTAGGGTGTTTTGGCCGGTAGCAGATAACCATGCTCCGGCCATGCCGGTTATATAAGGAAGTTATATCAAGAGGTTTATATGAAAGTCCTGGCAAACCAGGAGTGTAACTTTCATCATTTGTTGTGTGCAGACTTAAACCACCAGGACTGCCCATGGCAGTTATATCAGGAGGTTATATTGGATAAATTTAAACAACTTGTCAGGATACTGAAGGAATTTCAATCTGTTGCTGTTGCTTTTTCCGGCGGGGTGGACAGCATGTTCCTTGCTGCAGTGGCAAAAACAAAGAGTTGCATAGATGTGGTGGCTGTTACTGTCGTATCTGAATTTATGTCTGGAAAAGATATTGAACATGCTCAACGTATGGCAGACCAACTTGGTATCAGGCGTATAGTTGTTAACACTGATGTGATGAAAATAGAGGAGGTTGTCCGGAATGTGAAACAGAGATGCTATTTTTGTAAAAAAAATTTATTTTCTGTATTAAAAGAAAATATTGCAGGGCTTGGGATTGATTGTATTGTTCATGGAGCAAATATAGATGATCTCAATGATTTCAGACCAGGATTCAAAGCTGCCTTGGAAATGGGCATAATTGCTCCCCTTATTGATGTTGGGTTGAATAAAGAGGAGATCAGGTTCTATTCAAAAGAGATGGGGCTTGAAACATGGAATATGCCTTCTCAGTCGTGTCTTGCCACAAGAATTCCCTATGGTCAGAGGCTGACTGTTGAAAAACTTGTAATGGTTGAAAAAAGTGAGAAAGTTTTGTTTAATCTTGGATTTAAGGGAGTTCGTGTTCGCTGTTATGACAGTATGGCCAGAATAGAAATGAATCCACAATCAATGAAACTGGTTTGGCAAAAGGATATTAAAGATAAAATAGTAAAAGAGTTTAAAAAGATTGGATTTTTATATATTGCTCTTGATCTTGAGGGATATGTTTCAGGAAATATGAACCAATCTTTTTTGTGATTTATTGCTTTTTTAATATATTTAACCCGCAGAAGTTCCTGGCAGTTTCCTGGAGCAGCACTTTGGAAACAGGTTTTGTTAAAAAATGGTTTATCCCTGCCTCTATTGCCTGATCTTTCTGGGATTTATCAGACTCTGTTGTTACAAGTATAATTGGAATATCTGAAGAGCTGCTTTTTCTTATGTATCTGGTCAGCTCTATTCCGTTTTTATTGGGCATGTTCATATCAGTTATGATAAGATCAAAGGAGTTATCTATGTTAAATTTTTTCATGGCATCCTCACCATCTTGTGCTGTGACAACATGGAAATTTGCCTTGGAAAGAACAGATTGATAAAATTTAAGTATGGCATTAGAATCATCCACCGCAAGAATTCTTGCCTCTATTTCAGGAAGATTTTTTAAAGCTTTGTTCAACATCATCTCAGCTCCTTTTCTGGCAGCCTCTTTATCGATTTTACCGCATGATTCCAGAAAAGAGAGGATAGTATCTTTGTTTTTTGATTTTTTGATTTGTGTAATAATATCAATGATAATTGTGCTGGAACTGCAAAGGGAATTAAATAGATTAATTGCTTTCATGTCAGAAATAGCAGATATGATGTTTTCCCTTATCTCTTTTTTTGATTCCATCTGAAGAGTCAGATCATGATGAATATCCCGGGCATTATTATCAAGCCCCTGAACTGCTGCACAAACAACTGAATAATCATGATCGGCAGTTCCTGATATCAGTTTCTTAACTGCTCTGTCAGAACCGATTTTGCCCAGTGCTTCAAAAACGGCAAACCTTATATTCTGATTTGCATGGGTAGATGCTTTGGCAAGCGGGTCTGTTGCTGAGTCATTACTTATCTCTCCCAAAATACCTGCTGCCATGATAATTTCATCATCTATACTGGAATCAAGTTTATCGCATAACCATGTTACAGCATCTGAACCAATTTTTTTCAAAGAGGATGAGACAGCCTTTCTTATTTGGGGACTCAGATGATGGATATGTTTTGTCAGGCTTGTGACAGCATTTTTCCCCCCTGTTGTTCCAAGGGCTTCTGCAGCAGCATATGCTATGATCTCTTCGTCATGTTCAAGGCATTTCACAAGAATTGGATTAGCTGCATCTCTGTTTTGTCCTGTGAGTGCGCTGATTGCTGCAAGACTTATCATTGTGTTCTGGTCTTGGGCATATTCCTCTAAAATTGGAACTATTGCAGGAAATTCAATTTTTTTGAATGCAGGTATGATTCTATGAAGAGTCGTGGTGTCTTTTGTTGCTTTAATGTGCTTTAGAAGAAGCGGGGCAGCTTGCTTAAGTCTGTTTTTTTCTGCAATGGATGCACATAAGTTGATTGTTTTTAAGCCTCCTGCAAAAAGGCCAAATAATAGAAAGTTTATATTATTGTTGAGGATTTGTTTTACTATGTCTGAAACAAACGGTATTAAAGCTTCATCTCCTTTGGGATCATCAAGATATCTAAAAAGTTTGCAAATGGCTTCACCATCTTTTTCCTTGCCAAGTTTTTCTATTGCAGCAAATGCCTCGGTGATATTCATGGAGCTTAGTTCTGATTTTTGAGCAGGGAGAAAAGCATTTGTTTTGTTTTTTTGAGTTTTATGAATAATCGCTGCAATCTCTTCTGCTGTTGCCGGTTTTTTTATACAGGCTGCAAGCTGTTCTTTTTTACATCTCTTTATTAAATTATCTGAAACGTTTTTTGCAATTCCAATGCAGGGGATCTCGGCATCAGATGCCGAGGTGATTTTTTTTAAAAAATTCCAGCTTGCAGATTTCTCTGTGTCAAGGTCAATAATAATGAAATCAATATTGTCCTGGGAAACTGCCAACATGATCTGTTCTGCACTGGAGGGTGCAATAACATTAAAACCTCTATTTTCAAGCATCTGTTTAAGAATGGATCTGGCAATTCTAAAAGCCTCTACAATAAGAATTTTTGTCATTTTAGTCATTGGTATCTCCATCAATAATTTTTTGATGCAAGGATTTAAAAAATAATAAGTACTCGATCAAAATAATTTCATAAAATTGTCGGCATCCTTCATATCAGCATAAAAGTACTTGATAATTGAAAATTGAAAATTGAAAATTATGAATTATGAATTATGAATTATCAATTATGAATTATCAATTATCAATTATCAATTTTCAATT
>JAYEHB010000601.1:0-3558 GCA_034659375.1 Thermodesulfobacteriota bacterium | reverse complement strand
GATTTTTTCCTATGATGATTATCTTTACAACCATTCAGTAACTGTCTGTGCCATTGGCACTGCAGTTCTCAACAGATTTAATGCAAATTTCAGTTCAGTTGTAAATGATCATCTTAATGCAGGTGCCTCTGCTGCATATAATCCCTTTGAAAAAAAAAGTGACAAAAAAAAGAATGCCTACAAATGTTTTCAAAAAGATGAGATCCAGGATATCTCCACAGGATTTTTTCTCCATGACATTGGTAAGGTTCTGGTGCCGGATGAGATTCTGAATAAATCAGGAAAACTTACAAGTATTGAATTTGATCTGGTAAAAAAGCACTCCTATGTATTTGGAGTAGAGATCCTGGAGCAGAACAGGCTGAAAAATCCTTTTGTGAAAAATATTGTAAAATATCATCATGCTCCCCTTTATGACAGGGAAGTGCGATGTTATCCTGGGGACAGAGCGCCTGCAGAGATTCCTCTATATGTTAAGATGTGTAAGCTTGCAGATATCTATGACGCAATGACATCTAAAAGGTGCTACAAAGAGGCTTTTAACCAGATCAATGTTGTAACTGAAATATTTAGAAACTATGCAAAAAAAGATACAATGCTTCAGTATGTTCTCCACTCCTTTGTAAAGAGTATCGGGATTTATCCTCCAGGAAGTATTGTTTTTTTAAGAAACGGGCAAATGGCCTATGTCCTTGAAAGTAACGGGCCTCTGGTTCTCCCTTTTACAGATGTTAAAGAGAGTACACTTTCCTACAAGGCAGAACCCCTGGATATAAGTGCGGCTGGTCTTGATAAAGACCTTGCGATTGATAACAGAAGGAGTATAAAAACAGCACTGGAAGTGTATGATCTTCTTCCTGCTTATTTAAAATCCGGGTAAATATTCGGCCAGCACCTCACATGAACTGACCCCTCACAGGAATTAAAAAAAAGGATCGATTATTAATGATACGAGTAAATGAAAATTACAAAAAATTACAATCGTCATACCTTTTTGCCGACATTGCAAAAAGGGTAACTAAATACCAGCAGGCCAACCCTGACATTGATGTCATCAAGCTTGGCATAGGAGATGTGACAAGGGCATTGCCGGATGCCTGTATAAAGGCTTTTCATGATGGAGTTGATGCCATGGCATCTGATGCCACCTTCCGGGGATACGGACCTTCCGAGGGGTATGATTTTCTTCGCAGCAAAATTGCCGGAAAAGATTTCCAGGAAAGGGGAGCTGATATTTCTGCTGATGAGATCTTTGTAAGTGACGGTGCCAAGTGTGATACAGGCAATTTCCAGGAACTTTTTGCAGATGATGTGAAAATTGCCATTCCAGATCCTGTCTATCCAGTATACCTTGATACCAATGTAATGGCAGGCAGAACAGGGGACTTTAAAGATGGAAGATATGATGGGATTGTTTATATGGAATGTACAAAGGAGAATGATTTTCTTCCCGTATTTCCTGATGAGCCTGTGGATCTGATCTATCTCTGTTTTCCAAATAATCCCACAGGCACAACCATAACAAAATCCGGACTTCAACAATGGGTTGATTATGCCAGAGAGACAAAATCATTGATTCTCTTTGATGCAGCATATGAGTCATTTATCAGGGACAATGCATTGCCCCGTTCCATTTATGAGATTAAAGGTGCAAAAGAGGCTGCTGTTGAATTCAGAAGTTATTCCAAAACAGCAGGATTCACAGGAACCAGGTGTGCTTATACTGTTGTGCCCAGAGAGTGTATGATTTTTAATGAAAAAGGCGAAAAAATGTCCCTTCATGCACTTTGGAGCAGAAGGCACTCCACAAAATTCAACGGTGTATCCTATCCAGTACAGAGAGCTGCAGAAGCTGTCTATTCAGAAGAGGGACGAATCCAGACTAATGCCCTTGTCTCCTACTATCTTAAAAACGCAGATCTCATCAGGCAGGCAGTGGATTCCCTGGGATTTGATTATGTTGGAGGTGAAAATTCTCCATATATCTGGATTGACGGAAAGGGCAGGGATTCCTGGGAGTTTTTTGACATGCTTCTTACAAAAGCCGGGGTCGTCTGCACTCCAGGTGCAGGATTTGGCAAATGCGGGCAAAACCATATCAGAATAAGTGCCTTTAACAGCAGGGAAAATGTTGAAGCAGCCATGATCCGCATAAAAGAGGCTTTAAAATGAATCATTTTTTTAAGGTGAAAAGTCTTGAACAGGTAATGGAACTTGTTCCGGATTTCCCCGGTACCGGGAGTGAAGAAGTGCATCTCTCTGAGTGCTGCTCAAGAATCCTTGCCCGGGAGATAACTGCCCACCAGGATATGCCGGGGTTTCAAAGATCCACCATGGACGGCTATGCCGTGGCAGCAAGCTCCACCTATGGAGCGTCCGAGGCAAATCCTGCATGGCTTACAATGGCAGGCACCATTGCCATGGGCGAAGTCCCGGATTTTACCCTGGAACCTGGTCAGGCAGCAAGAATATCCACGGGTGGAATGCTTCCCAAAGGTGCTGATGGTGTTGTAATGGTTGAGCATGCTGAAGCTGTTGGTAAAGATGCTCTTGAGGTATATAAAAGTATTGCTCCCATGCAGCATGTTATTGATAGAGCAGAGGATTTTGCCCGGGGCCAGAAGATACTGGAATCAGGCACTTTGATCAGACCCCAGGAGGCTGGTCTTGCAGCGGCTTTAGGTTTTTCTCAGCTTACGGTTTTTAAGAGGCCAAGAATAGGTATTCTCTCCACAGGGGACGAAGTCGTGCCTGTAAATGCAGAACCTGCCATGGGAGAGATAAGGGACATTAATTCCTATACCCTGGCCTCCCTTGTGCAGGAAGCAGGAGCAGAACCTGTTCTCTATGGAATTGTACAGGATGATGCAAAAGCTCTTTTTGATGCAGTTGAAAAGGGTGTAAAAGAGACAGATATGCTGCTTATCTCTGGAGGAAGCTCTGTGGGAGTGCGGGATTTTACAGTGGATGTCTTCTCTTCCCTTAAAGATACAGAAATTCTCGTTCATGGAATATCCATAAGTCCGGGGAAGCCAACTATTCTTGCAAAGTCAGGAGATAAATCAGTGTGGGGGCTTCCCGGTCATGTGGTATCTGCCATGGTAGTTTTTAGAATTGTTGTTCTCCCTTTTCTCAAAAGAATACAAGGATGCAGTAATTTTCTGGAATCTAAAGTAAGGATTCCTGCCTTGCTTACAAGAAATATCTCCTCAGCCCAGGGAAGGCGTGATTTTGTAAGAATGCGTTTTAGCAAAAAAAATGGAGAGCTTTTTGTCGAACCTGTCCTTGGCAAATCAGGGCTTATCAGAACCATGGTCCATGCAGACGGGCTCCTTGAAATTAATGAAAACGTGGAAGGGGTTGAAAAGGATTCTCTTGTTGAAATTATACCCCTGTAACCGGCATACCCTGAAAGGCAGAAACCAAAATATAAAAGTCATGCGATTGCAGTACGTTGGACGGACTTTCATATAAAAAGGCATATAAAAAATGAGTTTAAAACGAAATGTATATCTTGATATGAAGAGCATTAAAGAGGCAAAAGAGCTGCTCTTTAAC
>JAYEHB010000600.1:0-3559 GCA_034659375.1 Thermodesulfobacteriota bacterium | reverse complement strand
TCAAAGAACTGTAAAAAATATAGTCTATGTTAAGCTTGTTGTCAAGTTAAAAAGGATGAAATATTTAATTCACAAATAGGTAACTTTGATTAAGATTTGTTAGTTATACGTGTACTATGCATTAACCTTTAACAATTTTTGCATTTAGCATTGAAATCTCCTTTAATTATGTGGCATCCTTCATATCACCTCAAAAGTACTTTACACTCTTTTGGGGAAAACCCCCTGCTAAATAGGGAGTGGCTCTCGAAAGTGTAAAGTACTTATGAAGGATGCCAATTATGTTTATTAAAACTGCTGCGGGCAGCCAGGGGTTTTAACCTGGGCCTGCCTGCAGCAAAGCATGTGTCTTTAAACAGGTGTGATACTAACAAATTTCTTCTTTCAGAATGCTTTCAGAAAAATTACAATTTTGAAAGGATGGGGCACAAGGGAAAAGCAGTACAGGAAGGCTGTACCGGTTCTACCCGTTATCCCGAGGGGGAGGTGCCATGGGCAGGGAAAGGATAAAAGCTGATCCTTTGCCCGGTGTACTTTTAACTGTTATGGTTCCATTGTGGGCATTTATAACTGCTTTTACCAGGGAAAGCCCTAGTCCGCAGCCCTTTTCTTGCCGGCTTTTATCACTGCGGTAGAGCCTGTCAAATATTTTGGAGATCTCCCCGGGCTGGATTCCAATGCCGTTATCCTGAACAGTTATTTTTAAAAACTTTTCCTCCTGGGAGGCTGTTATGGTAACATGGCTGTTGTTTTGAGAATATTTAACAGCATTGTCAATAAGATTACAGAGCAGCTGCTGCATCCGATTTTTATCGGCATAGAACACCAGGTCAGGAGTACAGTGACTCTCCAGGATAACTCTTTTTTCCTGGGCGGCATACTGGTATATCTCCATGACCCCGTCAATGAGAAGGTTGGGCATTATCTTTGTATAGTTTAGCTGCATTGCACCGGTTTCTGCTTCAGATATATCCATAAGGGTGTTGAGCATGGACGAGATCCTCTGGGATTCTTCGGCACAGTCAAAAAGAGCTTCCCTTAACTGCTCTGGATCACTGTCCAATACAGCCCGCTCAATGGATATTCCCATGCGGGTTAAAGGGGTTCTAAGGTCGTGGGCCACGTTGTCCAGGGCCTGGCCCATACCCTGGATCAGGGTTTCTATGCGATCCAGCATTTTATTGAACTGCCAGGCAAGCTCCTGTAACTCGTTTTCTGTGTCTGACAGAGGAACCCTGGCTTTAATACTGCCGGATCTGACCCTGGCCACGGTATTTGTCAGAGCTTTCACCGGTGCCATGGAGCGCCTGGCCAGAATCATTCCGATGAATATGCTGACCAGTACAACCACCAGCATGATCAGTAAAAAAATATCCCTGAAATGTTCCAGAAGTTCTTCCCTGAACTCTGCTGAATGACCCATGTGCAGGAGTGAGCCGTCCTTGAGCCGCTGCCCTGCAATTTCCAGTTCGTCACTCCTCTGCTCATTGTGTATGCTGTATTGATCCGTTGTCAGGCTGACCCATTGATCTCCCCTGTAGGGCAGTGCCTTTTGAAGCTTTTCATGATCAAGATCGGGCCAGCCATAGGGGATTGTCAAATGGTATATACCATGGTCAGGTGATGACACCATGAGAAAATGTCCTTCTGCCATGTGGGTCATTGTCTCTTTTTTCAGATTTTTGGCTACCCACTTAAGGCGGGATAGTTTTTTTGAATCTGTTATTTTTTAACAAAGATATTTTTGTCATTTTAAGATATAATCTTTTGAAAAAATCACTCTAAAAGAAGGCTTCAAAATGATAAATTATTGGGAACGTTCTCGGAAAATATTCCAAGCCATTTTAAAAAATGGAAAGCAGTCTGTTTATAAATTAAGCGAGCAAACAGGCATTTCTAAAAGCAGCATTTATCGTCACCTGGTGGCTATGTTAAAAAGAAACCAACACCCTGAATCTGAATTTTGGGAGACGGAGGAGGGAAGACACTTTCTCTGTCGTTTGGTGAGTGCAGTACTTTTTGAATTTTGCATCAAAGGCGGAGTAGGCACAGAACGAGCCTCAGGTTTTTTTAAACGGATATGTGTTGACACTCATGTCGGAGTCTCACCAACAGCTCTTCGAGGGAAATTGAAGCACATAGAAGAGTTGGTTATTGAATATCAACGCATCCAGGAAAAACAGCAGCGCCAGACCAATACACCTCGTGAGGTAATTGCTGCCGGTGATGAAACTTTTTTTAAAGAAATGATGTTATTAGTATTGATGGATTTATCTTCGGGATATCTACTTTTGGAGGAAGAAGCAGAGGACAGGAGTTTTGAGACCTGGAATCAAAAAGCACAGGCTCGTTTGAATGAGATAGGTGTCACCATCCGGCATTTTGTAAGTGATCGGGCTAAAGCCCTGATAAAGTTAGGCACAGAAGGTTTTGGCTGTGAAAAATTTGGATCGGATCTCTTTCATGGACAATATGAGATAAGCAAATGGATGGGGTGCTATTTGCACCGTAAATTAGCTCAAACAAACAAGAAGGTAGAGGATCTCAGGGAAAAATTGATCAATTTGTGCCAACGCGACAAGGAAATCAATGTTATTAAAAATACGGGAATAGTGCTTGAGCAACAGGAACAACACTTACAATCTTATCAAACTGCTCATACTGACTATCATAATATACTCCAGGAAGTTTCGCTCTCTGTGCACCCTTTTAATGAAAGCAACAGTAAAACACAAACAACTGAAGATGTAGTGAATAAATTGCAGATATGTGCAGATAAATTCAAAAAAATTGCGGCATCATTATTGATTCCAGATAATCGTGGTTCTATGGAAAAATTTAGTGGTCAACTTAACGATATTGCTTCCAATGTGGGAGTCTGGTGGGTATGGGTGAAAGAAAATCTTATCCAATATGACCTTGATAAAGCCACTCAAGAGTGGCTGATTCACTTATTGTTGCCCGTTATTTATTGGCATCAGCAGATGGAGAGGACAAAAAATCCTTCCATGAAAGCATCATACAAAAAGGCTTGGCAAGAAGCTTTGGCTGTTTGGGAGGCACATCAATTATCGCAGACTCTGGGCATTGATGAGATAGAGCGTTGGCAGGATTGGGCTGCATGGATGGTTGGAAAATTTCAGCGTTCCTCTTCTGCAGTTGAAGGTAGAAACGGATGGTTATCTCAGATGTATTGCAATGGAAGATCGTTGGGCACACGACGACTGAAAACACTTACCGTTATACATAATTTTGATTTACGCCGTGCCGATGGAAGTACTTGTGCCGAGCGCTTATTTGATCAAGAATTTCCAGATTTGTTCGAGTGGATTTTAGACAGGGTTGGGCCATTACCTCTGCCGCGAGAAAATAGAAAATACTCTATCCCTAACCCACTGAATTTACAAAGCTGTCCCGCCTTAAGTGGGTAGCCAATATTTGCATCTTATCAAGAAAAGACTGTTATAGCATTTGACATCTTGATTGATAGTCTGGTATAGTCTGCATCAGGAAAAGCAAGTTCCTATATGTAAAACAAAACATCAATAAAAAGGAGAAC
>JAYEHB010000599.1:0-3562 GCA_034659375.1 Thermodesulfobacteriota bacterium | reverse complement strand
CGTCAAAAGAGCAGATTCGCTTAACAGAAAAGATATAAGGGATGCACTGGCAGCTACAAAAAACTTCCACGGTGTGACAGGTGATATTACATTTGACAAAAATGGTGATCCTGTTAACAAATCAGCTGCTATCCTGAAATTTGAGAACCACGGTTCTGTTTATTATAAAAGTGTCCAACCATGAAAAAGATTCTATTCTTATTCTGCTTTTTATCCTTTACTATAATCTTTGCACCAGCTATTTTAGCTGAAAAAATTAAGAAAACAATGCCTACAGGATCTTTACTCTATGAAATCAAGTTTAATTTATAAAATAAACCTTGCTATTCTGGTCACATTTTGCTCCATTGCAGCAATATTCACAGCCATTGAATTTCCTTTTCAAAAGCAGCGTTTCAACTCATCTCTGGATAGAATTGAACTTATTCTGCAGACCCTTGTGGAGCGTGACAGGGAACCCCTGGCAAATGAAATTTTTGACAAAAATATCAGAGCCATGAAAATCAGATTAAAAGCCATAATGAAAATTAAAGGTATGTGTGCCATAAAAATTTTTAACAGCTCCGGCCATCTGCTCTTGTCAGAGGGAATTAAGTCTGATCCACAGGATACTATAATGGCTATGACTGTAAACAAAACAATCAGCCAAAAGCCTGTAATTGAACAAAAGAGATGGCACGGCATAAGCACTCTCCAATATTCACAGGAGATAAGCATAATAGGAGAACGTATAGGCTTTATCAAAATCTATTATTCCATTAAAGATGTAGAAAAAGAGCAGAAATCTTCCTTTCTGATTTTTGCCAGCCTTCTTTGTTCCATTCTTTTGATAATGCTTGTGGTTTTAAACCTGATGTTGTTCAGAATGATAATACGGCCCATCACTTTTTTAAGAAATGCCATGGAGCAGATGGGCAAAAAAAGTATCAACCAGCAGATTGATATTCAGACAGAGGATGAAATTGGAGATCTTGCAAAAACATTCAACCGCATGACTCTGGAACTGGCACATTCCCATGAAGAGATTAAAACACAAAATCAGGAACTAAGAGACAATAAAGCAAAGATAGAGAGAGCACGACTATACCTGAAAAATGTCCTTGATTCCATGCCTTCGGCTCTGGTGGGAGTGGATAATCATGGAATGGTAACCCACTGGAACCGTGCCGCAGAAAAAATGACAGGAATTACTGCAAAAAATGCGGAAAACTATCTGCTCAGAAATATTTTATCCCAAACAGGTCATCCTGACAAGATACTTGATAGGTCAATAAAAATTATTGATCAAGCTGTTAAACTAAAAAGTCTCCATAAAAAAACAAAAATTGCTGGTAAAATTAACGATCAACAATGTTTTTTTGATTTAACCATATATCCCTTAGACGGCGGCGATCTTAACGGCGATCTTAACGATGCTGTTATCCGTATTGATGATGTAACAGAGCATGTGCGCATGGAAGAGACCATGATTCAGTCGGAAAAAATGCTTTCAGTGGGAGGACTTGCAGCAGGCATGGCACATGAGATAAACAATCCCCTGGCAGGGGTTCTTCAGAATACAGCAGTGATTAAAAACCGATTGGAAAATTCTGACCTTCCAGTCAACCAAAGGGATGCAGAAGCTGTAGGGACAGATATGGCAACCATTATTGCCTTTATGGAAAAAAGGGAGATATTCCGCCTGCTTGCAAATGTTCAGAAAGCCGGCAGCCGTGCTGCTGAAATAGTAAAAGATATGCTGGGGTTTGCCCGCAAGGGAGATGATTCCTTTTCCTCCCATTGTCTGGACAAACTTCTGGATGAAACAGTAAATCTTGCAGGAACAGATTATAATCTGAAAAAAAAGTTTGATTTCAGACAGATAAAAATTGTAAAGGAGTACGAACCCAACCTGCCGGCAATTTTATGCGAAAAAAGCAAGATCCAGCAGGTGTTTTTCAATATTCTCCAGAACGGTGCCCAAGCCATGGCTGAAAGACAAGAAAGCCGGAACTTTGAGCCTGCACAGTTCATCCTTAGAGCAAAACAGAAAGGTGACAGGATACAGGTGGAAATAGAGGACAACGGCCCTGGCATGGACAAGAAAAAAAGCAAAAAGATATTTGAACCTTTCTTCACCACCAAGCCTGTGGGAATTGGTACAGGATTAGGTCTTTCCATTGCTTATTTTATTATTAACGATAATCACAAGGGGAGCATAACCGTGGATTCTACACCGGGCAAGGGTACAAAATTCATTATCCAGCTGCCCATAAACAGGTAAATGTTTGGCCAGCACCCCATCTTCGCCCATTTTCGCCCATTTTGGCCTGCTCACATAACCTGAAGGTCAGAAACTAACATTATTATCAAGCTGCCCATAAAACAGATAAATATTTACATAAACAGAGGGGAAAAGTATTAAAATTGAATACAAAAGATCAAAATACCATTACTCAATGGGCAGAGGATCAACCAAAGCATCAAGCAGAGGATCTTCAAATCAAATTTATGGCATCAGGCCATGAATCTGATAATAAGCTTGAACAATTCTGTGACATGCTCACACAACTTGCACCCTGCATAAAAATAGACAAGGGAAGAGACTCTGACATAGAGCTTCCTGAAATAAGAGTCAGAAAGAACATTATCTATTCAGCTGTTCCGCTTGCGATGGAGCTTAAACCATTTTTAAAAGCTCTATCCCTTGCGTCAGGAACCAGTTCCAGTGAAAATGGCACCCCAAAGAAAACTGCCAAAGGAACCATATCTCTTGTTCCAGAAAAGATTAAACAAGATCTTGAAAAAATTGATATCCCTGTTCAACTCACACTCTATGTTGCAGAAGCATGTCCACACTGCCCTGGCGTGGTCAACACTATCCTGCCCATGGCTTTTGCTTGTGATCATATTTTTCTTACAATAATTGACGGTACCCTTTTTACAGAAAAGGCTGCCAAAAATTCTGTCATGTCAGCACCTTGTCTGATCTTAGATGATGACTTCAGGTGGACAGGAGCTGTATCCTTGGAAGAGGTGACAGATATGATTGTAAACCGCAAGGCTGCCAACCTGAGTGCTTCAACACTGAAAATGATTCTTGAAGATGGCAGGGCGGCCTGGATAGCCCATCAGATGATGGAGCAGAACAGAATCTTTTCAGGATTCATTGATCTTTTAACCCATGAGATATGGTCAGTCCGCCTGGGAGCCATGGTTATATTAGAAGAGTTAGCAGAAGAGAACAGAGCTCTTGCAGCAAAAATAGCTCCTCCTCTGTGGAAAATATTTGACAAAGCAGATATTCCAGTTAAAGGAGATATTTTGTACGCCCTTGGAGAAGCAGGAGACATAAAAATTAAACAAGAGATCTTAGACATTACAAAAACCCTTGAGAACCAAGAGCTGAAAGATGCTGCAATGGAGGCTGTGGAAAATATAGAATCACGGTAGCCTGCACAGGGTGCCGCATCCTGGGCTGCCTTTGCACTTGAAGTACAAAATTAAAGTACAAATTTTACAAACATTGAACAGGAATTAATTTTCCTATTCTGATCATTTTAGTATCAATCACAGTATCCCT
>JAYEHB010000598.1:9092-14310 GCA_034659375.1 Thermodesulfobacteriota bacterium | reverse complement strand
AACGTACAGGGCAAAAATTCAACAGTTTAGCAGATTTAGTTGAAAAAGAAGGAAAATCAATTCTTAATCAGCTAACAGTTAAACCAGCCAGTAGGCCTAAAAGAGCGGTTAAACCTTTTGGGATGGGGGATGTAGTTAAATTTGAAGAAAAGAGATTTGTAGTTAAAGGTATCATGGTTAACAACCTTGGTTTTGTAGGTGAGGAAAAGTATAACAAACCAATGAAGAAAACTCATTTGTTACTGAAAAATCAAGGTATTTGTTGTCTTTAATATTATTAAGTCTTTCTTTTCATACATTTTTGGTCATATTTGTATTAAAAATGGTACTATACTCCTCCCCTTTTTTTCCCATTCTTTTCCCATTCTTTTTCCATTCTTTTTCCATTCTTTTTCCATTCTTTTTCCATTCTTTTTCCGTCCATGCACTGTCTCGTTTCCAAGCCTGAGCATGGTATCAATGATAGATTCATTCTTTGTTGTGTCTGCCAGGGAATGGGCCGGTATATAAAAATCAGAATTTCTGTTGCTTTTTTTGATTGAATAATTAATTAATGAGTGGTATCAACTTTAAAGTTATTATTTTTTTAGCTGATATCGGCATCCTTCATAAGTACTTTACACTTTCTGAAACCATTCCTTAATTTAAAGGTGGTTTTACTGAAAAAGTGTAAAGTACTTTTATGCTGATATGAAGGATGCCCTGATATCCATAGTTTTTTATATGAGTTACAATTAAGGTTGAAACTCCACTGTATAAAAGTGGTTTGGACGGAGTTTCATATGAAAATAACTAAGTTATAGGAGAATCTTATGAAAAAAAGTTTTATTATTGCTCTTTTGTTTGTATTTGTTTTGTCTGTTCATTCCCTTTATGCAGGGCAGAAAATTCGTCTGGGAACAGAAGGTGCTTACCCTCCGTTTAATTATATTGACAGCAGCGGAGATCTCCAGGGGTTTGATATTGATATTGCAAGAGCTCTGTGTGAAGCAGCAGGGGTTGATTATGAATTTGTAGTTCAGGATTGGGATGGTATTATACCTGGTCTTATTGCTAAAAAATATGACTGCATTATTGCATCCATGTCGATAACTGATGAACGGAAAAAAAGGGTTGATTTTACTAAGAAATACTACCAGACACCGGTAAGGGTGGTTGCCAGTAAAGATGCTCAGCTTGATTTTTTTCTTAATGGAATCAAAGGGAAAAAAATTGGTGTCCAGCGGGGAGTAGTTGGTGCAAATCTGGCAAGAGCCAAATTTGGTGACGTTGCCACAATAAAAGCCTATGCCACCCAGGAAGAGGCTAATATGGATCTTGTATCGGGCAGAGTTGATCTGGTGTGTGCAGATTCTGTTATTATTCAGACAGGCTTTCTTGATACAAAAATGGGGGCAGGTTATACATTTGTAGGGCCTAACTTTACTGATGAAAAACATCTTGGTGAGGGCATTGGTATAGCTGTGAGAAAAGGCGATACAAAGCTTGCTGAACTTTTCAACAAAGCCATTAAAAAGATCAGAGAGAATGGTGTGTACAAAAAAATAAATAATAAATATTTTGATTTTGATGTTTATGGTGCTGAATAGATAAGCATTGATTGTAAATATTTACAGGGTGCTGCAGATGCAAAGCCAAGGCCTTAGGGCGATATAGCCTTAATCTTGTTTTTTTAGTGCAAAGATAACGCAGGATGCGGTGCCCTGTGAACGCTTACTCATTGTTTGAAAGGAGATAGGCACAGTTGTGGGTGATGTGAAAAAAATTGCTGTAAAAGCTGAAAATATTTATAAAAGTTTTGGAGAGCTTGAGGTTCTTAAGGGAATTTCTCTGGAGGCACGCGAAGGGGACGTGATTTCTCTGATAGGTTCCTCGGGATCAGGAAAAAGTACCTTTTTGCGGTGCATTAATTTGCTTGAATCCCCAACCAGCGGAAATATTTATGTTGGGGAGGAGTTTATCAAATTAAAAAAGGACCGCAAAGGACGGGTTGTCCCTGAAAATAAAAAACAGGTTGACAAGATGAGAACAAAACTTGCAATGGTGTTTCAGCATTTTAATCTCTGGTCACACATGACTGTTCTGGAAAATATTATAGAAGCTCCTGTGCATGTATTAAAAAAGAGTAAAAAAGAAGCAAAAGAGCATGCTAGGGAGCTTCTTGAAAAAGTTGGGATAAGCGACAGATCTCACTGTTTTCCTGCCCAGCTTTCAGGTGGACAGAAGCAGAGATCTGCCATAGCAAGAGCTCTTGCCATGGAGCCTGATGTCCTTCTTTTTGATGAGCCGACCTCTGCCCTTGATCCTGAACTTGTTGGTGAAGTTTTGAAAGTTATGAAGGGCCTGGTTGAAGAAGGCCGTACCATGATAATGGCAACCCATGAAATGGGGTTTGCAAAAGAGGTCTCATCGCATATTGTTTTTCTTGATCAGGGAGTTATTGAAGCAGAGGGCACTCCTGAATATATATTTGGTCAGCCTGAATCTGAAAGATGCAGAATGTTTCTATCCAAATTATTTTGATTAAACTGAATATTATGTTTGAATTTTGGGCATCCTTCATAAGTACTTTACACTTTCTGAAACCATTCCTTAATTTAAAGGTGGTTTTACTGAAAAAGTGTAAAATACTTTTATGCTGATATGAAGGATGCCGAATTTTGGTATTTAATGACACAAAAGAGGTTGGTTTAAATTGATTGAATTTTTAGATCTTGAAGGGTATGGGATGTTGCTCCTGAAAGGAGCAAAACTGACTTTAATGGTTGGTCTCTTTTCAATGTGTATCGCTCTTTTTTTAGGCCTTGTTGCAGCTTTGTGTAAACTTTCAAAATTTAAAACACTCTCCTTTGTGGCAGAAGTATATACAACTGTAATCAGAGGAGTACCTGAACTTGTTCTTATTTTACTTGTATATTACGGAGGGCCCACTTTTATTCAGGATGTTGCTGCTTTTTTTGGAAAAGATATATATATTGATTTAAATCCGTTTGTTGCAGGCAGTCTTACCATAGGCTTTATCTATGGGGCTTTTGCAACAGAGGTTTATCGAGGTGCTTTTCTTGCTGTTCCCAGGGGAGAATTGGAGGCTGGCAGGGCCTGCGGAATGAGTTCTTTGCTTACATTCAGACGGATTCATCTTCCCCAGATGTGGCGTTTTGCCATTCCAGGTCTTGGAAATATATGGATGATTCTTATTAAGGCAACTGCCCTTATCTCTATTATTCAGCTTCCTGAATTGATGCGTAATGCCGATGTTGCTGCAAGGGCAATAAGAAAACCCTTTTCCTGTTTTTTTATTGCTTCGTTATTATATCTTGGCATAACTATTTTATCACTTGTTTTTCAACAATGGGCAGAAAAGAAAGCTGATCGGGGCGTAAGAAGGGAAGAGACATAATTATGGATTTAGACGTTATAACCCAAGTTATTCCGAAGTTTATAAATGGTGCTGTGATTACAATCGAGATGACAGCAATCAGTGTAACAATAGGATTCTTCCTTGCAATCCTTGTAGCAATCATGAGGGTCTCCAAAAAACCTTATCTATGGATGCCCTCCTATGGATTTAGTTTTTATGTTAGAGGTACGCCACTGCTTGTGCAGCTGTTTCTTATTTATTACGGCAGTGGGCAGTTTAAGGATTTCCTTGATAGTATCGGGTTGTGGTATTATTTTAAAGAAGCCTGGTTTTGTGCATTGCTGGCGCTTACTCTTAATACAACTGCATATTCTTCAGAAATTTTTCGAGGGGGCATTCAAGGGGTCTCTTTTGGTGAAATTGAAGCAGGCAGGGCCTACGGGATGTCAGGTATTAAGCTCTATCGACGTATCATACTTCCTTCTGCTTTAAGAATTGCCTGGCCTGCATATACCAATGAAGTTGTTTTTCAATTACAGGTCACTTCCCTTGTATCCATAATTACTCTTATGGATCTTACAGGCGTTGCAAGGGTCGAAGCTGCAAGAACTTTTGCATTTTATGAGATTTTTTTAACTGTAGCAGCAATTTATCTTGTTCTTGTATATGGCGTTATATTTGTTTTCAAAAAAATTGAAAATAAAATCAATGCTCATCTCAACCTCGGTGAAGCTGCTATAAATTAGGTACGAAAAAAAGGACTGGCTTGATAGAATGCCTCTGGTAAAAGATAGAAAAAAAAAACGTCAGATAAGTGTTGGTTCTGTGAAAATTGGAGGGGGAGCACCTGTTGCAGTCCAGTCCATGACAAATACCTATACCCAGGATGTGGATGCCACTGTTTCACAGATCCATGGTCTCACTGAAGCAGGGTGTGAGATTATAAGGGTTGCTGTCCCTGATATGGAAGCAGCTTTTGCCATAGAAAAGATAAAAAAGAAAATTTCAATTCCCATTATTGCAGATATACATTTTGATTACAGACTTGCAATTGCCTCTTGCAGAGCCGGTGCTGACTGTTTAAGGATTAATCCGGGCAATATTGGTGAAAAAAAGAAAATCAAAGCTGTTGCAGATTGTGCAAAAGAGAGTGGGATTCCCATTAGAATCGGGGTTAATGCCGGCTCCCTTGAAAAAGATATTGCCGAAAAAATGGGGACTACTGCTGAAGCCATGGTGGAAAGCGGTCTGCGTAATATCAGGATATTAGAGGATCTTGATTTCCATGATATTAAAATATCCCTGAAGGCGTCTGATGTTTCAAGAACTGTTGAAGCCTATAGAATGATATCTTTAAAAACAGATGTACCTCTCCATGTAGGTGTTACAGAGGCTGGAGGGCTCTATGCCGGGATTGCAAAATCATCCATTGGCATTGGTATGCTTCTGGCCGACGGCATCGGTGATACCATGCGGGTCTCCCTTACAAGGGATCCCGTTGAGGAGATTCGAACAGCATGGGAGATACTCAGGGCTCTTGATATCAGAAAAAGGGGGCCTGAAATAATTTCATGCCCCACATGCGGAAGATGCAGAATTGATCTTTTTAAAATTGCAGAAGATGTGGAAAAGGCTTTGATCAGCTCTCCTCTTACCATTAAGGTTGCAATTATGGGGTGTGTTGTAAACGGGCCGGGAGAGGCAAAAGAGGCTGATCTTGGGATTGCCGGGGGAGACGGCACAGGTATTCTCTTTAAAAAAGGGAAAATTGTCAAAAAATGTAAGCAGGAGATGCTTGTGGCACTGCTGCTTGATGAAATAGATAAACTTGGAAATTAGAAAGCACCTGGTCGGCAT
>JAYEHB010000598.1:0-8992 GCA_034659375.1 Thermodesulfobacteriota bacterium | reverse complement strand
GAAACAGGCTAAAAACGCAATATCACCAACCAGGGCTGAAGATTATCCAATGTGGTACCAGGAGGTTGTAAAAGAGTCTCAAATGGCAGAAAATTCTCCTGTCAGGGGATGTATGGTCATAAAGCCATGGGGTTATGCTCTGTGGGAGAATATGGTGGCGTATATGGATGAGATGTTTAAGGAAACCGGGGTGAAAAATGCCTATTTTCCTCTGTTCATACCTTTGAGTTATCTTGAAAAAGAGGCAGAGCATGTTGAAGGCTTTGCCAAGGAGTGTGCCGTTGTAACACATCACAGACTTGAACCCGGGGAAGATGGAGGCCTTGTTCCTGCAGGCAGACTTACAGAGCCCCTGGTTATTCGTCCCACCTCGGAGACCATAATTGGTGAATCCATGTCAAAATGGACTTCAAGTTATCGTGATCTGCCTATTCTGCTGAATCAATGGGCAAATGTTGTAAGATGGGAGATGCGTACCAGGATATTTTTAAGGACAAGTGAGTTTTTGTGGCAGGAAGGACATACCGCCCATGCCACTGAAGAGGATGCAAGAGAGCGAACATTGATGATGCTTGATGTTTATACTGAATTTGTGGAAAAATATCTTGCCATGCCTGTGATCAGGGGTAGAAAGACAGCTTTGGAACGATTTCCAGGAGCGGTTGACACCATGTGCATTGAGGCCATGATGCAGGATAAAAAAGCTCTCCAGGCCGGAACTTCACATTTTCTTGGTCAAAATTTTGCAAAGAGCTCTGATATAAAATTTCAGAATGCAGATAAAGAGGAGGAGTTTGCATGGACAACCTCCTGGGGTACATCCACCAGAATGATAGGCGGTATTATAATGACCCATGGGGATGATGACGGTGTTATTATGCCCCCAAGGGTTGCGCCCGCCCATGTGGTCCTTCTCCCCATAATAAGAAAAGAGAATGAAAAACGAAAGATCATTGATTATACAAACGGCATTGCAGATGCCCTTAAAAAACGCAGATATCATGGCAGAAAAATTGTTGTGGAGATTGATGACAGGGATATCGGCGGTGCCAGGGGATGGGAGTGGATTAAAAAGGGAATACCTGTAAGGGCTGAAATAGGTCCACGGGACATGGACAATGATTCTGTCTTTGCCGCAAGAAGAGACAAAAGTAATAAAGAAAAGCAGTCTGTCAAAAGAGAAGATTTTATTAATGGTATTGAGAATCTCCTTGATGAGATCCAGAATAATCTTTTTAACCGTGCCCAGAGCTTTAGAAAAGAAAATACCCATAAAATAGATGAAAAAGATTCTTTTTATGATTTTTACAAATCAGAGAAAGGAGGTTCCGGCGGATTTGTCATGGCCCACTGGTGCGGTTCTGACAAGTGCGAGACAAAGATAAAAGATGATCTTTCCGTAACAATAAGATGCATACCCTTTGAAAGTAGAGTAGAGCAGGGAAATTGTATCTGTTGCGGCAGTCCCAGCAGCAGAAGAGTCCTGTTTTCAAAGGCATATTAGACAATTAACAATTCATAATTCACAATTAACAATTAACAATTCATAATTAACAATTCATAATTCATAATTCACAATTAACAATTAACAAAGATGATTAGAATAACAGAAATACTTGATAAAATTACAGAGAACAATCCCGATGCTGATCTGGATATTGTTAGACAGGCATACGTCTATTCTGCCAAGGTCCATGACGGACAGACCCGTCTTTCAGGGGAGCCCTACCTTTCCCATCCTCTTGAGGTTGCAAATATCCTCGCAGATATGAAGTTTGATGTGGAAAGTATTGCAGCAGCTCTTCTCCATGATGTTATTGAGGATACCCATGCCACAAAGGAAGATATTGATGAGAAGTTCGGGCACGGAGTTGCCCATATAGTTGAAGGGGTTACTAAAATTTCCAAATTGACCTTTTCAACAAAGGTTGCCCAGCAGGCAGAGAGTTTAAGAAAAATGATTCTTGCCATGGCTGATGATATAAGAGTGGTTCTTATCAAGCTTGCAGATAGACTCCACAATATGAGGACTCTGAAATATCAGCGTGGGGAAAAACAGATAACCATTTCCCAGGAGACCCTTGATATATATACACCCATTGCAGCACGTCTTGGCATATTCTGGGTAAAACATGAGCTTGAGGAGATAGCTTTTTTTTATACCATGCCTGAAGCCTATAAAGAGATAGATGATCTGGTGCACAGAAAAAAAGAGGAAAAGGAAAATTATATCTCATTTGTTCAAGATCAGCTTAACAAAAAGATGGAAAGTGCGGGGCTTGCAGCTGAGATAAAAGGGAGATACAAACAGCATTACAGTATTTATCAGAAAATGGTTTCACAAAAATTAGATTTTGATCAGGTATATGACATTATAGCGTTTAGAATAATTGTAGATAGTGAGCCTAAGTGTTACGAGGCCATGGGACAGGTTCATTCATTGTGGAAGCCCATATATTATAAGTTCAAGGATTATATTGGTAATCCAAAACCCAATATGTATAAGTCTCTTCATACAACCGTGATTGGCCCCTATGGAGAGAGGATTGAAATTCAGCTTCGAACCTGGGAGATGGATCAACTTGCTGAATCAGGAATTGCTGCCCACTGGAGTTATAAAGAGGGTTCTAATTTTGATGAAAAGACCGGTCAGGCATTTGCCTGGATACGCAATCTTGTGGAAAATCAGGAGGAGTCAAATGATCCTGATGAGTTCCTTGAAAATGTGAGGATAGATCTTTATCCTGGTGAGATCTATCTGTTTACCCCAAACGGCGATATTAAAATTCTTCCCAAGGGGGCAACGGCCGTGGATTTTGCATATTCAATCCACACGGAAGTTGGGGCTGAGTGTACAGGTGCCAAGGTAAATGGCAGGCTTGTCCCTTTAACCCACCAACTTGCCACTGGCAATACTGTTGAAATAATAACAACCAAGGGACATACTCCAAGTCCTGACTGGCTCAATTTTGTAAAAACTGTCAAGGCCAGGACAAAAATACGTCATTTTATAAAGACAAAGGAGAAGGAGAGAAGCATCAGCCTTGGCAAGGAGCTTTGTGAAAAATTATTCAGGAAAAAGAATCAGAATTTTAAGGCCCTGATGAATTCAGGAGAGATAGAAACGGCAGCAAAAGCCTTTGGCTTTAAAGCGGTCAATGATGTCATTGCCCATGTAGGCTTTGGCAAGATAACTCCCCAGCAGATATTTAATAAAGCTCTTCCCGGGATTGCCCATGAAAAAGAGAAAGAACCTTCCCTTCTTGAGAAAATTATCAAGGGGACGTCAAAGAGAAACGCCGGTACTGGAATTGTTGTAAAGGGATTGGATGATATTCTTGTGAGATTTTCAAAGTGCTGTAATCCTCTGCCTGGAGATCCCATTACAGGTTATATAACCCAGGGACAGGGAGTTGCGATCCACAGAAAAAACTGCAAGAGTGCTCTGCAATTGAGTCCTGAAAGAAAAATAGACGTTCAATGGAGTGATGATTCTACAGAGTCCTACCCTGTAACAATCCGTGTTCGCTCTATCGATAGATTTGGTATTCTGGCAGATCTGATTTCAACCATTAGTAATAAAAATGGGATAAATATTATGCATTCCCGGTCGGAAACCACTGAGTTTGGAACATTTAATTCCTATTTTACTATTGCCGTTGCAAGTAGTGCACAACTGCATAAAATCATGAAAGAACTCAAAAAGGTAAAACAGGTTAACAATGTAAAAAGAATATTAGGCTCATGAGCGGAATAAATTTTCCAAAATATGGTATAGCATTTTAAGTCGTCTTCAAGGTGCGTTAATGGGAGTATATTGAAATATGTGCCCATTGACGCAACAAAGAAGACGGCTTAAAAGGCAAGTCATATGGAAGATTTTATTTTGACCATAAGCCTTAAGTACCCAGGCATAGTTAATGTTATGCTTTACATTTTTGCGTGTACCCTTCAGGTTGCGTTGTACCCTTCAGGCTGCGTGTACCCTTCAGGTTACGTGTTATTTTCAGGTTAGATTCGATTCCTGCTTGTTAAGATCAGGGTGCTTTAACTACATTACCGGCTTTTATGCAGCTAGTGCAGACATCAATCTTTTTTACCTGGCCGTCATAAAGAGCCCGTACTCTCTGAAGATTTGGATTGAACCGGCGTTTGTTTTTGTTGTGTGCATGGCTGACATTATTTCCAACCATTGGCTTTTTCCCGCATATCTCACATTTCCTGGACATATTTTATTCTCCTTAAAAATAATTTTTTATATTATAACTGCCATGGGCAGCCTTGGTGGTCTAAGTCTGCACACAACAAATGATGAAAGTTACATTCCTAGTTTGCCAAGACTTTCATATAAAACATGAATACATACATTAAATAATATTGATTGTAAAGAAACTTTATAAAGATTTGACCTGTACCACTATTTTTTATCCATTTGATCTCTGCAAATAGAAATATTATTTAAAGCCAGTTTTCCCTGTTTAGTATCAGGATAGTGTGCAAAAAGATATTCAAAGCGTTTAAGTGCTGCTTTGTAACGTTTTTCTGTTAAATAGTAGTTTGCCACATAAAACTCATGTTCTGCCAGGCTGGCGATACATTTTTTTAGTTTTTTTTCAGCTTTTTCGACATAGGGGCTGTCAGGGTATTGGTCTGTCAGGCGATTGAGCTGAGCAACACTTTTTTTTGAAGATTTCTGATCTCTGTCTGCTGTATCGATTCTATTATACCAGCAGAGTCCTCTTCTGTATATAATATAGGGAACAGCTTCGTTTTTTGGATGAAGTCTTTCAAATTCCTGGTAGGCAAAGATTGCTTCTTCATACTCTTTACGTTCATAATGGGCATCGGCAATTTTCAGTTCTGCCAGGATGGCATACTTGCTGAACGGGTACCAGTCCTTCAGTGTGGTGAATGATTCAATGGCCTGGTGAAAATCTTCGTCCATGAATGCAGTTGAACCTTCTGACGCCAGAGTTTCTGCACTTTTTTCCATTTCATAGGGCGTTTTAAACCATGAACAGCTTGAAACAGACATGGATAGAATGATTGCACTAATAAGAAATATTTTTTTCATGATTAAGAACTCGTTAAATTTTCAATAAAATGTTCGGCAGATATGGCTGCGATTGCACCGTCACCCACAGCAGTTGACACCTGTCTCAATGGTGTGTTTCTGACATCACCTGCCACAAAAACACCCGGGACAGAGGTTGCCATGTGCTGATCAGCAATGATAAAGCCTGCTTTGTCAAGTTTTACTGAATCCTTTAGAAATGGTGTATTGGGTGTGATTCCAATCCAGATAAAACAGCCGTTAACTGCAATGGCTTTTTCTTCATTGGTTTTTACATTTTTAATTTTAACATTTTCCACACCAAAGAAGCCGTCCATACCTGAAACAACAGAGTCCCATACAAACTCGATTTTATCATTTTTAAAGGCACGCTCCTGAAGGATTTTTGTTGCCCTGAGCTCATCTCTTCTATGTACAAGATAGACTTTTTTAGCAAATTTTGTCAGGAAAATTGCCTCCTGTACAGCAGTATCTCCTCCGCCCACTGCAACAACAATTTTGTCTCGGAAAAAGGGAGCATCACATGTGGCACAAAAGGATACACCCTTGCCCATGAATTTATCTTCACCAACATTGAGTTTTCTTGGCGAGGCTCCTGTGGCAATGATCAGGCTTTTGCATGTGATAGTTTTGTCATGGAGCTGTATTTTTTTTACATCTCCTGAAAGATCCAGGGAG
The DNA here is from genome assembly GCA_034659375.1 of Thermodesulfobacteriota bacterium. Classification (GTDB taxonomy): domain Bacteria; phylum Desulfobacterota; class Desulfobacteria; order Desulfobacterales; family Desulfobacteraceae; genus DATFJZ01. The sequence continues at coordinate 3,240 of JAYEHB010000598.1, read as the reverse complement.
GTTACTTCAGATGTATCAATTTCAATTCCCTGATTTTTTGCATGGTTGAGCATCTTCTCCCCAAGATCAAACCCGCTGATACCATCTGGAAATCCAGGGTAGTTCTCGATCCAGTCCGATACAATGATCTGACCGCCAGGTGCTGCCTTTTCAAGAAGAAGGACTTTCATTCTTGCTCTGGCAGCATAGATTCCGGCAGTGAGTCCTGCCGGGCCGGCACCGATAATTACAATATCATAATCACTCTGTGGCATGTTAGTTATACCTCCTCATTAAACCAGTGCTTTTATGCTTTGCTCCAGCTTATCTTTTCCAACCATTCCTACTACCTGATCAGCAACCGTACCATCCTTAAAAAAGATAATGGTTGGGATGGCTTGAATACTGTATTTACTTGGGGAAACAGGCTCTTCATCCACATTTACCTTTACAAATTTGATTTTATCCCCATATGTTTTTTCAAGGTCTTGAACAATGGGACCAATCGCCTTGCATGGTCCACACCATGGAGCCCAGAAGTCAACCATTACGGGTTTTTCAGAATTTATTACCTCTTGTTCAAAAGAATCATCATTAATATCTTTTGTCATAATCAGTCTCCTTAATAGTATTTGTATTAATTTCAAATATCATGTAAATATCATGTAAATATATATTCTTGTAACGGCTTTGTCAATAAAATGGGAAATTCATTTTCAACACATTGTGAATTAAAGAGTTTTTGTATCCTATCCTGTTTTTTATGGATTAAAAAAGGAGAAAAAAATGAGCAGAAAAATAAAAGCAGGCACTCTGATATCCGGCGGAGGTTCAAATCTCCAGGCAATCATTGATGCCTGTGCTGATAATAGCATAGATGCTGAGATACTTTTTACAGGAGCCGACACTCCAGATGCAAAAGGACTTGTTCGGGCAAAAAAGGCCGGGATAGATACCTTTGTTGTGGATTATAAAAAAATCCTGGGCCAGGCTAAGGCAAATTTGTCAAATTTTATCCTGCCCGATGATTTTGACCCAGGGGAGATAAAGTTAAAGCAGAATTTGATTTCAGAGGATGCTGGAAAAGAGAAAATCGAGTTTTTTTTAAAAACAAGAGCTGCTGCCGAAAAACAGCTTCTTGACTTTATTCTGCCCTATAAGATTGATCTTCTGATCCTTGCAGGATTTATGCGCACCATGACACCATACTTTATTGACAGGATCAACAGAGTACCAGGTGACCATAGGATTATGAATATTCATCCGGCTCTTCTGCCCTCATTCCCGGGAACAGACGGGTATGGCGATACCTTCAGGTATGGGTGTAAAGTTGGCGGCTGTACAGTTCATTTCATCGACTATGGCGAAGATACCGGCCCCATAATTGGACAGAGAGCTTTTCAGATTGAGGATGATGACACCCTGGAAACTGTAAAGAAAAAAGGTCTGAAACTGGAATGGCAGCTCTATCCTGAATGCATAAACAGGTTTGCAAAGGAATTTTTTAAATAACCGGCATGGCCGGAGCGTGGTTTCCGCATCGGCCACAACAAATTTAGAAAGTCTATCATTGCAGTCGTTTGGACGAACTTTCATATAACCGGCATGGCCGGAGCATGGTATCCGCCTCGGCCACAATACCCTAAAGGGCAGAAATCAAAGAATGAAAGTCCAATTATTATAGTCGTTTGGACGGACTTTCATATAAAATCTACTAATTAATAATCCTGAGCATCAGAGGAATGGCTGTCATGGTTCCAATGGTGCTGCCAAGGTTTGTAAAGACAACCACAAGAAGAATTCTTGTTACATTGTTTTTCCAGAATCCTTTGATTGAGATTATATCCCGGGGTATGGATTCAAGATCCCTGACCTTTGGTTTTCTTGCAAAAGCTTCCACAAGACCTGATACCCATCCTGCTGCAATCATGGGGTTTAAAGATGTTAAGGGTGCTGCCAGGATTGATGAAACAATGGTAAATGGGTGAGCCATGGCTGCAATGGCTCCAATGCCCGCACAAATACCGTTTGCTGCAATCCAAAGCCATATCATGTCTGCTCCGGCATCTCCTCCCTTCATAAAAAAGCCTGCTGCAAAAAGTATGAAAATTGCTCCTGGAATAAGCCATTTAAGAATTTTCCCAAGGTTGCCGCCGGGAGGTATCAGATCAAGCGTTGCAATGTCGATCTCTTTTTCCTCTGCCATATATCTCTTTATTCCTGGAACATGACCTGCACCTACAACTGCAACGATTCTTTTGCCAGGTGACTGCCTTATTTTTTCTGTAAGATATTGATCTCTCTCGTCAATGAGTATTTTTTCCATTACAGGGTGGGATTTTTTTACATCAGCAAGAAGGGTTTGCAAAATATCCTCCTGTTTCATCTGCTCAATATCATCTTCTGTGATTTCACCAGAGTTGCCAAGGGAGAAGATCAGCTGGGACATCAGCTTTGTTTTTTCCCATACTCCCATGTTTCTCCAGATTCTGGAAAGGGTTGTCTGTATCTCTCTGTCAACAGGGATGATTTCAGCTCCAGACTCTTCCGCAGCTTCAATTGCATTGATCATCTCCTGACCAGGCTGGATATCAAATTTTTCAGCAATTTTTTTTTGAAAAGAGGCAAGCATGAGATTCATCAGAAGAAGCAGAGCTTTTTTTTCTTTGATTATTTTAATAATGTCCATGTTGCGCCATTTGTCATTATCTCTGATGGAATTAAGTCTTGTGTTGCACAGCTCAACACATACTGTGTCAGGTTTTTCATTTTGTATCACTTCTTTAACAAGGTCAGCACTATCCTTTGATACATGGGCAGTTCCAATTAATATAATATCTTTTCCATTACAGGAAATGTGCTCAATCATTTTCTCTTTGTCCAGGTTACAATTTTCCATTCTAACTTAATGTCCTTTTTTATAGGAAAGTCCGTTCAATAGACTATAATCATTGGAGTTTCATTCTTTGTTGTGGCCGATGAGAATGACCATGCTCCGGCCATGCCGGTTATATTAAGGTGCGGTGCCCGGTGAACGTAAATATTCGGCTTATAATGTAAATGTTTGGTCAATGCCTCATATTCATTTATTTGGGGACTGCCTGACATACTAATGCTATTTTCGGGTTTGGTTTTAACGTCGGCCATATATCCTGATTGCAGGAACAACGGAGGGGTCAGGCTTTTGTTATTTGTGTCGTTATCAAACCTTGAAGATAATTAACCAAAAAAGTCAAGATAATGACAATAACGAAAGCCTGA
>JAYEHB010000597.1:0-3572 GCA_034659375.1 Thermodesulfobacteriota bacterium | reverse complement strand
AATCAGACTTGCTGCTGTAACAGCACTTGAACATGGGTTTGTCAGTGTTTAATCTGGTGCTATTGATAATTGAAAATTGAAAATTGAAAATTGAAAATTCATAATTCATAATTCATAATTCATAATTCATAATTCATAATTGATTTGTGTCGTTATCAAACCTTGAAGATAATTAACCAAAAAAGTTAAGATAATGACAATAACGAAAGCCTGACCCCACCATCACTGAAAAAGGAGCAATAGATGGGATTTATCCCAAGAAATTTAACAGAAAATGAAATTGAAGATATACAGCTTAAAGGTCTTAAATGGACTTTAAACCATGCATTGAAAAATTCTTCTCTTTATCAGCAAAAATTTAAAAAAGCAGGCATAGTTGCAAAAGATGTAAAGGAACTTTCAGATCTTGAAAAATTGCCTTTTCTTGATAAAGCTGATCTTTCCGGTGATTATCCTCTTCCATTAAAGTCAGTTGATGACAAAGATGTGGTGAGAATTCACGGATCTTCAGGTACAACAGGCAAAAGAAAGGTGATGTGCTACACTCAAAATGATATTGATCTCTGGGCTGATATGTTTGCAAGGTGTTATGAACTTGCAGGTATGACCAGGGAGGACAGGGTGCATATTGCAGTGGGGTATGGTTTGTGGACTGCCGGGGCAGGTTTTCAGCTTGGGTGTGAAAGGTTTGGTGCCATGGCAGTTCCCATGGGGCCCGTGAATACTGATATGCACGTTGAGATGCTTGTGGATATGCAGAGTACCGTGTTTTGTTCAACAGCCTCCATGGCTCTTCTCATGGCAGAAGAGATCAGAAAAAGAGATCTTAGATCGAAAATTAATCTTAAAAAGATTATTCTTGGTGCAGAGCGCCACAGTGATGCCATGAGGGCCCGCATATCAGAGCTTACAGGCGTTGAAGAGATCTATGACATATACGGCCTTACAGAACTCTACGGTCCCGGCACGGGTCTTGACTGCTCCTGTCATAAAGGAATTCATTTTTGGAACGATCTTTTTATCTATGAGATTATTGATTCCAACACCCTTAAACCTCTGCCTTTAGGTGAAGAGGGCGAGCTTGTTATTACAACCCTTAGAAAAGAGGCAGCTCCTCTTATCCGTTACAGAACCCATGATATCACAAGGATTATTCCGGGAGATTGCAGATGCGGTCTCTCTTTTCCAAGGCATGGAAGAATCAGAGGCAGAAGCGATGACATGTTTATATTCAAGGCTGTGAATATTTATCCCAGCCAGATTGATCTTATCTTGAGTACCGTTCATGGAGCTGGAAGTGAATATCAGATCCATCTTGATCACCAGAAGGATGGAAGAGATCTCATGGTCATAAAAGTTGAGAAAAATGAGAACAGCTCATCCGATGATGACAGGGCTCTGGCATCCATAATATCAGATAAGGTCAGACGAAGACTTCTTGTACGGGTTGACGTTGAGATTCTTCCTCCCAATACTTTTCCACGAACCCAGAAAAAGAGTCAAAGGGTTTTTGATAACAGAAACGGGCAGTCAATAACCCCACCTAAATTCTGAGGAATGATAGGTAGAGCTTGCAAAAGCTCATGTTGACTACACTAAGTGCTTTAAGCACTACGTTCGGAAGGATACAGATACCCTTGTGATGTACTCGCAAGTCCGAGGCTCTATCATGGCGCTGTAAAAGTCCTGTGAGGTAGGGACGGTCAACCATTTGCTCTAAGCCTTCTCGAACATTGTGGATGCGAATTTATCCTTTCTGCTTGCAGAAAGAGTATTTACTTAGAGGTAATTATTATGAAAGTTTATGTAAAATCACAATCTGGTAAATGGCTGATGCCCACACATCCAGCCAAAGCCAGGATTTTGTTAAGAGTAGGAAAGGCAAAAGTGATTAATAGAATGCCATTCAGTATTCAATTAACATATAAAACAACTGAATATGTCCAACCTGTTACAGTTGGAATTGATGATGGAGGTGTCAATATAGGAATTGCTGCTGTATCTGATGGCAAAACAGTATATCAGCAAGAACTTGTTTTGAGATCAGACATAAAAACAAAAATAGATACAAAACGGCAATATAGAAGAAGCAGACGTAGTAGGAATAAACGTTACAGAAAGCCAAGGTTTCTTAACAGAAAACAATCTTTGCCAACTTGTAAAGTGTGTGGCGGGAATGCACCTTCTTCAAAAATTATATGCAGGAAATGTTTAGAGAAAGTAAAAGGTGTTCATCAAGAATACGCTGATATCAAACAGACTGTTTTTAGGATACCGCCTTCTATTAAAGCAAAAAAAGATATGATAATTAGGATTATTCAAAATTTGCCCTTTCCTGTTTCTGAAATTATCATAGAAGATGTTTACTTTGATTTCCAGGCTATGGAGAATCCAAAGATTACGGGTGAGCAGTATCAACAAGGGCCACTTTTGTACCATAAAAATTTTAAACAGGCTTGTCTAATCAGGGACGGTTTTAAATGTAGAAAGTGTGGTGCTGAAAAACAGTTACAATGTCATCATAAAAAACCAAAATCTAAAAAAGGCACTGACAAATTATCTAATTTGATGACCTTATGTAAACAGTGTCATAGTGATCATCATGCTGGCAAAATAACTCTGCCAAGATCCAAAAAATCTTTTGCAGCTTCGGTTGCACATGTACAACAGGGTAAAAATTATCTTCAAAGAAAATTGAATAAAATTGCACCTTTAAGCACAACTTATGGATTTATCACCAGCCACAATAGAAACAATGCCGGCATAGAGAAAACACATGCCAATGATGCTGTGATAATAGCAGATAAACATGCTCAACCTGCAAATTTTCAGTTTAATTCTCGACATGTACAATCACGGAAAAGAAATTTGCATGAGTCTATTGCAAGAAAAGGTCGAAAACAACCAAATAAAACTCAAAAAAGGAATAACAAAAATGTATTCACCATGAAAGGATTTAGAAGATATGACACCGTGAAGTATAAAGGGCAGGTTGGATTTATCACTGGATTTAGTGGAACAGGTACTGCTTATATTATTGATATACATGGAAAATATATCAAAAATCCAACCAAAAATTATAACATGGTAGGGTTGTCAGAGATAAAATGGGTATCATCAAATCAGACAATAATCACGTCGCCTATCCATCCCCTCCCAAATTAAAATTATGGGAGGGGAATTTCGGCGGTTTGGTTAAAAAAGGAGATGGTTATGAAGAATTTATCAGGTTTTGCAATTTCAGCAATTTTGGCTGTGATGCTTATTCTGCCATGTTTTCAGGCAGATGTTCATGGAGGTTCAGTCACTCTTAATTACGCAAATTTTCCGCCGGCCCCAACCTTTCCCTGTGTTCAGATGGAGAGATGGAAAGGTGAGGTTGAAAAAAGAACAGACGGAAAAATTACAATAAACACCTTTCCAGGGGGAACTCTTCTTGGTGCCAAAGGGATGATGGACGGTGTTATTGCAGGCCAGGCAGATATTGGATGCCTTTGTATGGCATATCAGCCCGGGCGTTTCATGGTAACCAATGCTGTAAGTCTTCCCGTGGGAATTCCTGATTCAAGAAC
>JAYEHB010000596.1:0-3595 GCA_034659375.1 Thermodesulfobacteriota bacterium | reverse complement strand
TTAAGGTATCAAAGCCAAGCCCGCCAATTTTTATTGATAATAAAATCAAAACATGTAATATGTTAAAAGAATGGGTAAAAAAATCTGGCATCATTGATATAGGAGATACAATGCCTTCTTTTGCAATAAAATTGACCGAGCAGTTCAGTTATGCTGATTACCTGAAATTTCCTGAGAATGAACGATGGGAAATAATAGACGGGGTACCATATAATATGTCGCCAGCACCAGGAACAGAGCACCAGTATGTATCTGGAGAATTATTCGGCAGTATCTGGACTTATTTAAAAGATAAGGCTTGTCAGGTTTTTGCAGCACCTTTTGACGTGAGGTTCTCAGGAAAAAAAAATGAACCAGATGAAAATGTTGAAACTGTTGTGCAACCTGATCTTGTAGTGGTTTGTGATGAAGAGAATCTGGACAAAAGGGGTTGCAACGGTGTTCCTGATATTGTAGTTGAAATTCTTTCACCTTCTACTGCGTATAAAGATACATCCGAAAAGCTGGCTCTTTATGAAAGATACGGTGTAAGAGAGTATTGGATTGTAAATCCAGATGCAAAATATATTATGCTTTATCAACTTAATGGTAAAAAATATTCCAAACCAAAATATTTAACCAACGCTGATAATTTAACAAGCAGTGTGCTTACAGGTCTGGATATTGATTTGTCAAGTATCTGGAAAGAATAAGGGAGAGGAGGTGTTTTTTTGGTTTCTGAAATAAGCATGATAGACGACATGAAAAAAACCCGCACTGGGAATAAAAAAGAAAATGAGACAACCGGTGAAATAGTTTCCTGTCTTATTAAAAAAAATATTGTCACTGACAAGCATGTGAAACACGCATTAAGAATCAAATCAAAACTTGCTTCAAAGGTGACGCTGCTTGATATTTTAGTAGATCTTGGATATTTATCAGAAACTCAGATAAAAGAGACCCTGCGCCAGGAGAACCTCTCCATAAGAGTGGGAGATCTTCTCATCGAACTTGGATATATCACAAAAGAAAAACTCGATGCTGCTTTGCAAATTCAGAAACAAACAAAAGAGAAGAAAAAACTTGGAGAGATACTTATTGAACATAAGTTCCTCAGTGAAAGTTCTTTTCTTGAGCTTCTTTCAGTTCAGATGGGATTCCCCCATATTGAACCTGACATTATAGAGATTGACAGAGAACTTGCATCAAAAACTCCTGTGAAATGGTGCCGGACTAACCAGTTTATTCCTGTAAAAATGGAAAATGGCTCACCTTTAATTGTTTTTGTGGACCCACTGAACAAATCCAGTATAAACGCTGCAAAAAAAATTTTTGGAGCTGATATTATCATTGGTGTTGCCTCCCAGAGCTCCATGAAAACTGCTCTAAACAGACTGGAAATAAGCCTTACAAAAAAGAGTGCAGTTGTTGACCAGAATTCAGCCCAGGGCATTGTTGATTCAATAATTCAAAAAGCCATTGTGGAGGATGTCAGTGATATTCATATTGAACCTTTAAAAGACAAATTGCAGGTGCGTTTCCGCCAGGATGGAGTGCTTGCCCATTACAAAGATTTTCCAGGTAGTATTATTCCCATGGTGACCAGTCGTTTAAAAATCATGAGCAATTTAAATATTACAGAAAAACGACGTCACCAGGGTGGAAGAATTGCTTTTGAATACAATGGAAGTGAATTTGCCCTGCGCATCTCTTTTTACATTACAATCCATGGTGAAAAAATTGTAATGAGGGTTTTAAACAAAATGAACCAGGTTATTGATATTGATCACATCGGCATGCAGCCAAGAATTTTAAAAAGATTTTTAAAAGATGCTGTCAGTGTTCCAAGCGGGGTTCTCATTGTCACAGGCCCCACTGGTTCCGGAAAAACAACAACCCTTTATAGCTGCATCGACCATATCAAATGCCCGGAAGTCAGTATAATTACCGCTGAAGATCCAGTGGAATACATTATGGATGACATTGCCCAGTGTTCCATAAATCCAGAGATAGACCTTACATTTGAGGAGACCCTCAAGCATGTTGTAAGACAGGACCCCGATGTAATTATTATTGGGGAGATAAGGGACAGTTACTCTGCTGAAGTTGCCATACAGGCATCCATGACCGGGCATAAGGTCTTTACCTCGTTTCATACCGAGGACAGTGTCAGCGGCCTTATAAGACTGATGAACATGGAAATAGAACCATCATTGATAGCCTCCACGGTTGTCTGTGTGCTTGGCCAGAGACTTTTACGAAAAGTTTGCGGTGTATGCGGAAAACCCTATAAACCATCCCCGGAGGAGCTTGCCAAAATGGGGTACACTCCTGCTGAGACATCAAGATATCAATTTCTTAAAGGTGCAGGATGCCCCAGCTGCAGTCACACAGGATATAAAGGAAGAATCGCAGTCTTTGAAATGCTCATATTAAATGAGTTTATAAAGGATGCCATACTGAATAATAAACCAAGTTATGAAATCAGAAAAATAAGCATTGAGACCGCTGGTCTTGTTACACTTTTTGAAGATGCAGTTTATAAGGCAGCAGCAGGCATTACAACAGTTGACGAAATTTTCAGATGCGTACCAAAACTTTTACCCCCAAGACCAATAAAAGAAATTAGAAGATTGCAAGGTGTTTAATTAATGAGTAAAGACAGATCTATTATCGATATTCTTAAATCACAGATAAAAAAAAACAATGCTCTTCCTGTGTTAAGCAAAAATTCATTACAACTTCAAAATGAAGTTGTAAAAGAAAATCCAAATCTTAAAAAAATAGAAACAATGATTAAATTTGATCCATCCATTGCAGGTCATGTGCTGAAAATGGCAAATTCTGCATTTTACAGAGGATTGGAGCAGATTTCCACAATAAAAGAAGCAATGCTCAGACTTGGAACGATGGAACTTGGCAATATTGTTGTACAGGCTGTTCACAAGGCAAATTTCCAGTCAAAGGATCCGTTTATCAGAAAACATCAGAAAAGATTGTTAAGCCACTCCATTTCATGTGCTGTGGGCTCTTTCTGGACCGCAAAATATCTTGACTTAGATGAAATCCTTTCTAAAAGTTTTTTAGCAGGTCTTCTCCACGACATGGGAATACTCTATCTCTTAACAGCTTTTGAACAAATGAAAAAAAACAATGTAATAAAAAATTATCCATCAAACGTTCTTATTGAACAGATTATTGATAAGCTCCATGCAGAACAGGGGTTTGAACTTTTATCACACTGGAACCTCCCTGAAACTTTCTGCAAAATTGCAGGAAACCATCATATTGAAGATTTTGACCAGACTGATATCCTGCTCACCCTTGTCAGATGCGTGGATAAAGTGTGTCTGAAAATGGAAAAAGGAAACAAAGAAGATGACACTGCTCTGGTGGCAGCATCCATTGAGGTTGATATCCTGGGAATATCGGAAATCGGCCTGGCTGAGATGGAAATAGCAATTGAGGACTATCAGCAAAAATTCCGTCTCTTTTAAAAAATCATCTGAACAGTGCGATGAATTATGAATTATGAATTATGAATTATGAATTTTCAATTTTCAATTATCAATTATCAATTTTCAATTTTCAATTATCAATTTTCAATTTTCAATTT
>JAYEHB010000595.1:0-14466 GCA_034659375.1 Thermodesulfobacteriota bacterium | reverse complement strand
GAAAATAAGGAAAGAAAGGGATAAAATTCAAATTAGTCCTTGTGTACTTAGTAACCAAAAGGAGTTTAAATGGCAGAACCTGATATGGATGATCTTATCGAAATAATTGAAAACGAGGAAAATTTTGAAAATATTCCCGCAACGCTTCCAATGATACCGGTAAGAGATGTGGTTATTTTTACAGATATGCTTCTGCCTCTGCTTGTTGGGCGTGAAAAATCGATAAAGGGAGTTGACGAGGCTGTTGAAAAAGACCGGTATATTTTTCTTTCAACACAAAAAGATTCAGATATTGAAAGACCAATAGCAGAAGATATGTATGAAGTTGGTACAGTCGGCAGAATTCAGAAAATGTTGAAGATTCATGATGGACGGACAAAACTCCTTGTCCAGGGACTTGCCAGGGCCAGAGTTAAAAAGTTTTTTAAAAAACGTTCCTGGTTTAAGGTTAAGATCGAAATTATAGAAGATTATGAAATAGAAGACCTGGATGTTAAAATTGAAGCACTCATGAGAAATGTCAGGGAGAGCAGTGAAAGAATTCTGGCATTAAAAGAAGAATTTTCCGGTGATATAGGGGTTCTTCTTGACCATATTGAATCTCCTGGAAAGCTGGCTGATCTGGTTGCATCAAATTTAAGGCTTAAGGTTGAAGAAGCCCAGGATTTGCTGGAAACCCGTGATCCTGCAGAACGTCTGCTGAAAGTTAATGATTTTCTTGCAAAAGAGGTTGAGCTTTCAACTGTTCAGGCCAGAATACAGACCGATGTAAGAGATGAAATATCAAAAAATCAGCGTGACTATTTTTTAAGGGAGCAGGTTAGAGCCATTCATAAGGAGTTAGGTGAGGGTGATGACAAAATTGCTGAAATAGCAGATTATAAAAAGAAGATCAAAAAGGCCAGAATCCCGGCAAAATCTGAGAAAGAGGCTTTAAAGCAGGTGCAGCGCTTAGAGCAGATGCATTCTGATTCTTCAGAAGCCTCAATTATCAGAACCTATCTTGACTGTATTGTGGAAATGCCATGGGCAAAATCCACAAAGGATTTTCTTGATATTAAAAAGGTAAGTAATGTTCTTGAGAAAAACCATCATGGGCTGGATAAGGTAAAGGATCGTATTCTTGAGTATTTGAGTGTACGCAAGCTTAACCCGGATATAAAGGGACAGATTATCTGTTTTGTAGGTCCTCCCGGTGTGGGAAAGACCTCTCTTGGCCAGGCTATTGCCAAGGCCATGAAGCGTAAATTTGTAAGGATCTCTCTGGGTGGTATCAGGGATGAAGCTGAAATTCGCGGTCACAGAAGGACATATCTTGGAGCCATGCCGGGCAGGCTTATTCAGAGTTTAAGGCAGTGTGGTACAAATAATCCTGTGTTTATGCTTGATGAAATAGATAAACTTGGCAATGATTTCAGAGGAGATCCTTCCTCTGCTCTTCTTGAAGCCCTTGATCCTGAACAGAATTCTGAATTCAGTGATCATTATCTTAATATGCCTTTTGATCTTTCAAAGGTTCTTTTTATTCTTACAGCCAATATGGCAGATACAATTCCCTCTCCACTCCTTGACAGAATGGAAGTGATCAAGATTCCAGGCTATACCAGGGAAGAGAAGTATATTATTTCAACTAAACATCTCTTTCCCCGTCAGGTTAAAGAAAACGGTCTTACCAGAAGATCTGTCAAGATCAGTTCTGATGCCATGGAGTCAATCATTGCTGAATATACCCTGGAAGCAGGGGTAAGAGGTCTTGAAAGAAAACTTGGTACCATCTGCAGGAAAATTGCAAGAAAAATAGCTGAAGGTAAGAACGGGAAGTTTTCAATTTCAAAACAGAATATGACCGAATATCTGGGGCCGCCGAGGTTTATCCCTGAGCTTGATCAGGAAGAGAGCCAGGCAGGGCTTGCAACTGGTCTTGCATGGACTGAAGTTGGTGGTGAGACCTTGTATATTGAAGTCTCTCTTTTTCCCGGCAAGGGCGAGCTTATAGTGACAGGACAGATCGGTGATGTAATGCAGGAGTCTGCCAAGGCTGCCCTTACATATACAAAAGCCAATATGGACAAATTTGGTATTGATAAAGAGGTTTTTGAAAATATGGATATTCATATCCATGTTCCGGCAGGAGCCATACCAAAGGACGGACCTTCAGCAGGCATCTCAATGGCCGCAGCTCTGATCTCCGCATTTAACGGTCGTCTTATCAGTAACAAGGTTGCCATGACCGGAGAGATATCTTTAAGGGGAAGAGTGCTTCCCATTGGCGGGCTTAAGGAAAAAGCTCTGGGTGCTTTAAGGGCAGGGATAAAGAAAATTATCATTCCTGAAAAGAATAGATCTGATCTTTATGAGATGCCTCAAAGTGTGAAGGATAAGATTGAGTTTGTCTGTGTCAGGGAGCTTGAGCAGGTTCTGGATGCAGCCTTTGAGGAAGAAATAACGGATAAAGCCAAGGATAAAACCAAGGCAAAACGCTGATAGTTATGAAAATACTTGCTGTGGACAGTGCTGAAAAAAGTTGTAGTCTCGCTCTTGTTGATGATGGTATCCCTGTGTGTGAAGAGTTCTATTGTACCGGCACCACCCACTCCTCAACACTTATGGATATGGTTGATCATATGCTCTGTAAAAGAGCTGGTATCTCTGGGGCTGATATTGATGGCTTTGCAGTTGCAAAGGGACCCGGCAGTTTTACCGGACTTCGTATAGGTATAAGCGTTGTAAAAGGGCTTGCCTTTGCAGCTTCAAAACCCTGTGCCGGCATCTCAAGTTTAGATGGTATTGCCTGGCAGATGGCAGCATCTGTTTTGCCGGTGTGTGCCATGATGGATGCAAAAAGAGGAGAGGTCTATTGTGCTGTTTACAGATTTGAAAATTGTGAACTTGTAGAAAAGAGCATTGAAATGGCAGTCTCTCCTGAAGATGCTGCTGATTATGCAGGCAAAAATGCTCTCTTTGCAGGATCAGGTGCAGTTGTATTCAGGGATATCATCAAGAAAAGGCTTGGACCTGATTCTAATCCGGTTTTTGTGCCTGGATTTTTGAACCATGTGAGAGCTGCTGCTTTGGCTGAAGTTCTCTTCCATGATCCAGCTCTTTTGTCCCATGACCCATGTGCAGTCATGCCTGTATATTTACGCAGATCAGATGCAGAGATCAACAGTAAATATTCGGCCGGCACCCCCATCTAACAGGCCTGACGCATGAACAAATAGACACTGCAATAAGAATGGTTTGAAGAATAACCTTTCTCAATAATTTGAGCCAAATCAAACCTTAACCATTGATATTACAATAATCGGCATAAAAAGTCATGCGTCAGGCCTGCCCATCTACCCCCCTTGTTGACAAAAGGGTTTGTTTCTGATATTTTTGTTAGACTTTATTGTAAATGCAGGGCATTGCATCGTGCCTTGTTTCCCCGGGCGGAAGATTGGGAATGAGAGGGGTTTTTTAACTGATTGTTGTCAGGTCAGGCTTGTGTTGTTGTTTTATCCATGGGCTTAACGTAAAGGCAGAAACCAGTGAACTACCGCTACCCTAAAGGGATATCGGCTTCGTTAAGGAGCTGCAATACCTTTAGAGTAGTAGCTTTATTAATAGATGAATTATAATGGAGATATCAAATGGATAGATCAAGATGGCCTGGGAAAGCTGATTTTCCAATTGCAAGACCTGGGTTTATATATATATGTGCAGCCTTTATTGTAACAGGACTGTTTTTTTTTAATGCATGGATTTTTTCCGGGTTGTTATGCCTTTTTATTACCCTTTTTATTACCTGGTTTTTCAGGGACCCTGACAGAATAGTACCAGAAGATGAAAATGCTCTTGTTTCACCGGCAGACGGCAGGATACTTTCCTCTGAAAAATTGGAAAAAAACGATTTCATTGATGGACCCTGCATAAAGGTTAGTATTTTCATGAATGTCTTTAATGTTCATGTGAACCGCATACCTTTCAGTGGAATTATTGAAAAAGCAGACTATTTTCCAGGTAAGTTTTTCAATGCCTCTTTTGACAAAGCTTCAAAGGATAATGAAAGAAATGCCCTTGTCATTAAAACAGAAAAAGGCAAACGCTATTGTGTTGTACAGATCGCAGGGCTTATTGCAAGACGTATTATCTCCAGAGTCTCTCAGGGTGATGAGATGCAGAAAGGAGAGCGTTATGGCATGATCTGTTTTGGATCACGTCTTGATCTCTATCTGCCTGAAGATACGTTGATTGCAGCAGCCATTGGGGAAAAGGTTAAATCCGGCTCTTCAATAATCGGGTATGTAGGGTCATGTAAAAAATAAAATACACCATATGTCTTGTATTAAATATAATAGTTTTAAAAATGCAGGGTTTTTCAGGAGCATGAAGTTTAATAAACTGGTTGCTTGGATTTTGATTTTTGTATCTATTGCATATGAACCCTGTATAGTTCTCTTTTGCGGAGCGTGGTTTCCGCATCGGCCACAACAAATTTAGAAAGTCTATCATTGCAGTCGTTTGGATGGACTTTCATATAAAAAATGGAGAGATAATTAAGTTGGAGCAGATACCAATAACGCCGGAAGGATTTGAATCTCTGAAAAAAGAGCTTCAAAAACTTAAAACAATTGAACGACCTGAAAATATTAAAGCCATTGAGACGGCAAGAGCACATGGTGATCTTTCGGAAAATGCAGAATATGATGCAGCAAAGGAGAGGCAGTCCTATCTTGAAGGAAGAATAGGGGAGCTTGGCTATAAAATAGGCAATGCCAAGGTGATAGACCCTGGTTCCATATCAAAGGATGCTGTAAGGTTTGCTTCCAGGGTGGTTCTTGAGAATCTTGACACGGAAGAAGAAGTTGAGTATATGCTTGTGGGTCAGGAGGAGTCGGATATTAGTAAGGGAAAAATATCAGTATCTTCACCGCTTGGAATGGCTATGATTGGCAAAAAACCGGGAGACGAGGTTGTGCTGCAGGCTCCTGGCGGGAAGAGATCATATGAAATTGTGGATATTCTATAGGAGGTTATATTTTGGCAAGAGTTACCATTGAAGATTGTTTGAAGAATGTTCCAAGTCGTTTTGCCCTTGTACATATGTCTGCCCAGCGTGTAAGGCAGGTTAATGAGGGCTCAGATTTTCTTGTTAAGGCTTCCGACAATGAGGATGTTGTCACTGCTTTAAGAGAGATTGCTGCCAATAGAATCGTTATAAAGGGCAGCAAAACACAGCAGACTTTGCCTGACAGCCTCTAGGAAAATGACCATGAATTGGAATGCGTGCAGGGGAATACCTGGTTTGCCAGGACTTTCATATAAAATAAAGAACCATGAACGGTTAAATAATTAATTATTATGATAGATATCCAAAAACAGCGTGATTACCGAAATATTCCCATAAACAAAGTTGGAATAAAGGGGTTGAGATATCCCATTAAGGTTCTGGATAAGAGCTATGGATTTCAATCAACAGTTGCCAGAATATCCATGTATGTGGATCTTCCCCATCAGTTAAAGGGTACCCACATGAGCAGGTTTGTTGAGATTCTGCATGTGTTCAGATCCCAGGTCTCTCTTGAATCCATTACAGATATTCTTGAGGATATGAAAAATATTCTTGGAGCTGAATCCTCTCATATAGAGATTGTTTTTCCTTATTTTATTGAAAAACTATCTCCTGTAACAGGCTCCAGAGGGCTTATGGACTATACATGCTCCATAGAAGGTTCATCAGATCCTCATAAAAACAGGGACATGATTGTAAAGGTTGCAGTTCCCATTACTTCAGTCTGTCCGTGTTCAAAGGAGATAAGTGATTATGGAGCCCATAATCAGCGTGGGGAAGTTCTGGTGAGCACAAGGTTTAAAAAATTCATCTGGCTTGAGGATATAATAGATCTTGTGGAAAAATGTGCATCCTGTGATGTCTATTCCGTGCTCAAGAGAGCTGATGAAAAGTATGTTACAGAGCATGGCTATGAAAATCCAAAGTTTGTGGAAGATATTGTAAGGGATGTTGCCCAGATTCTTATTAAGGATGACAATATCACATGGTTTTCTGTAAGTGCTGAAAATTTTGAGTCAATCCACAATCACAGTGCCTATGCCTATATTGAAAAAGGCAACAAACCTTTGTTGGGGATCGGGACTTAATAACGTAACTGTTTGTCCAGCACCCCATCTTCGCCCATTTTTGCCTGCTCATATAACCTGAATGTCAGAAACTAGCATTAGCAAAATTAATCAGGTGTTTTTCCTTAGACAATTTTATGGAATTATTTTTGAGTAAAATATTATTGTATAGGTCGTGTTGTTCCTGGGCCTGCCTTTTCATCATTGCCTCTCTTTGACAAGGTTGAATAATTTTTTCTTAATGTCGCTGTATCCATCTCCTTTGCTATTCACCATTATTACAAATGGATAGAGGTTCTTCTCTCTGTCTGTAAAATAACCTGCCCTTGTGCGTATACCGTTTAAAGTCCCTGTCTTGAAATATTCTGCACCATTTTTTTTCATAAGAAGATGATATTCTTTGAATTTTAAGAGAATTTTGAGCATGTCACGGGGTGTTGTTCTATTTTTTCTTGAAAGCCCCGATCCCTCAGCAATTTTTGTATGTTCTGTTCCAATATTTTTTTTTGAATAATCTGTTAAAGCTTTTACTCCCTTTTCAATGGTTCCAGGTGGAGTAAAAGCTTTTGCACCAATTGTCAGCAAAAGTTGGTTTGCAATAAAATTGTTGGAATAGTTGAGTAGTTTTTTGATGATATCATTTAAATCATAATTTGATCTGTATGTTAAGATCAGAGTCTTCTTATCTGCTGCAACCCCATTTTTCACCTTGCCTGTTACCTGAATTCCATTTAAATTAAGAAAGTATTTAATCAGCATTCCGGCATAAACCCGGCTCTCGTTTTTGGAAAGAGTAATCCTGCCATGTTCAAGACCTGATGCGTTGATTCTTTTTTGGGTAAAGCCAAGCAGGGGGGTCTCTTTTTCTCCACTGACATATATTTTTTTTTTGCTGTATTGAAAAGAGACAGTGTTGAAATTGGCACAAAAGGCTCCTGACGGGGCATCATAGGGGTTTGAAGATACTCCTCTGCCAGGGATTTTCAGGGAAAGGGCAAAAAAAGTGTCATCAATGATAATTGCTTTTATGCTGAAATTTTTTTTCTGTTTTAATATATATGCAAGTTTATCAGAGATCTGCTTAATTGCTTCAGAGGTAAGAAGGGGATCTCCATACCCTTTTATTGTTAAATTGAGATTATCATCTATAAAAAAATCTGTCTTAAAAGAAAAATTTTCTCCAAGATAATAGATTGCTCCAAGGGAAGTGAGGAGTTTAAGAGTTGATGCCGGTATAAACTCCTTATCAGGGTTTTTTGAATAAAGTATTTTCCCCTGGCTTGTGGCAAGCACTGCTCCAAAATTTTGATTCAAGACATTGGCATCTGTCTTTGCACTAAAAAGAGAGAAAAAGAGAAATACAAGAGGAAAAGTTATACTTAAAATAGAAAAGGTTGTTTTCAGTCATCCTCCTGATTTTTTTTTAATGTTTTTATATGAAAGTCCTGGCAAACCAGGAGTGTAACTTTCATCATTTGTTGTGTGCAGACTTAGACCACCAGGGGCTGCCCATGGCAGTTATATGAAAGTCCTGGCAAACCAGAAGTGTAACTTTCATCGTTTGTTGTGTGCAGACTTAAACCACCAAGGCTGCCCATGGCAGTTATATGAAAGTCCGTCCAAAATACTGTAGTGGTAAGAATTTCATTGTTTGTTGTGGCCGATGAGAATGACCATGCTCCGACCATGCCGGTTATACAAAAACAGTGTACTTAATAGCAGTGTGCGTGTCAAGTCCAAAGTAGAGGACGTTAGTTTCTTAATTCTTATTTTTGTGTTTTTTTGGCAAGAAAATAAAAAAATCCAGGCTTGGTTCTATATTCGGCTACTTGAGGGTGGGGTCAGGCCTGATCCCCAGGTAAATGTCAACATAAAAAAACTTGATCATCGAGTTAGTTTGCTTTATTCTCAAAAAATGAATATAATCTGAGTGTTTAATTAATTTAAAAAAAATATGGAGACTTTACAAACAATGCCGGCGGAATTTATCAAAAAACGTGTATCAAGTAGTGAATTGCCTCAAACGTGGCAAAGAGAGGTTAATGCTCGTCCCAAAGAGATGTTTATCATTACAATTCAAAGAGAAGAAGAACACACACCTCAAGAATGTTCTGATAATACGGTAGAGGTTGGCGGTAAGATTTATGAGCTTGATATGTCGCCTGATTTGCCGATGGCTGAAATAAATGCAAGCTTGGGCGGTTTTGATTTTTTGAAAAATGAACCAGATATTTACTAGTGTTTACCACCAAATTTAATAGGATACAAAAAACGGGTGATAAAAATGAACAAAAAAGAGATTGAAAAATTTCAAAAAGAAATTTCAAAAAAAGATAAACTATCTGTTGATAATTTAAATAAAAAAGATAAAGATCTGGTTTTTAAATTTGCAGATGATTACAAACTATTCCTTGACAGTGCAAAAACTGAAAGAGAGGCTGCAAAAGAGATAGTTAAAAAGGCTGAAGAGAGTGGATTTATCAACATTGAAACGGCTCTGAAAAATCCTGCCAAGGCAAAAGAAACAGGAAAATATTATTCTCTGTTTAAGGGCAAAACTATTGCTTTAGCTGTAATTGGTGAACAGGATATTACAAAGGGATGTAATATTATAGGCTCCCACATAGACTCTCCAAGGCTTGATCTTAAGCAGAATCCCCTTTACGAAGACACAGACCTTGCTCTCTTAAAGACCCATTACTATGGCGGTATAAGAAAGTACCAGTGGCTTTCTGTTCCCCTTGCCCTCCACGGCAGAATTGTAAAGGCCAATGGAGATGAAATTGATATAACAATAGGTGAGGATCAAAATGATCCTGTCTTTGTCGTATCTGACCTTCTGCCCCATCTTGCAGGTAAATCCCAGGACAATAAAAAGCTGTCAGAAGTATTTGAAGGTGAAAAACTCAATCTTATTACCGGAAGTTTTGCTTTAGGTGATGATACAGTCAAAAACCGTTTTAAGCTCAATATTTTAAAAATCCTCCATGATAAATATAATATTACAGAAGAAGATTTTGTAAGCAGTGAACTTGAAGCTGTGCCTGCAGCCAAAGCAAGGGATATCGGGCTTGACAGATCAATGATCGGAGCATATGGCCAGGATGACCGCATCTGTGCCTTTACAGAACTTAAAGCAATTCTTGAAACCCACAAACCCTTAAAAACAGCCATCGGGTTCTTTTTTGACAAGGAAGAGATTGGAAGTGAAGGCAATACCGGAGCTAAATCACTTTTTCTCCAGGACTTTATATCCGACCTTGTTTTTTTAAGTTCAAAAAAAACAGATCACAGGGGTTTAAGAAAAACTATTATAAATTCAAAAGCCCTTTCAGCAGATGTTAATGCTGCAATGGATCCAAATTTTAAAGATGTTCATGAAAAAATGAATGCCGCAAAAATTGGACATGGCATCTGCATTACAAAATTTACAGGTGCACGTGGAAAAAGCGGTTCCAGTGATGCCAGTGCTGAATTTACCGGAATGGTAAGAAAATTGTTCAACGACAATCAGGTTGTATGGCAGACAGGAGAACTTGGAAAAATAGATGAAGGAGGTGGAGGCACCATTGCAAAATTTCTTGCAATGCTTGGAATGGATATAATAGATTGCGGCCCTGCAGTTCTCTCCATGCATTCACCCTTTGAGATATCCAGTAAAACAGATGTTTACATGACATACAAAGCATATAAATGCTTTTACATGGCATGACCCCCACGCATTTTACTGATAATCCCAGAAAGTTGAGCAGATGAAAATAACGTAAGGTAATTAGAAAAGCCATAACCCGGATTTATTAATTTTTTTGCCAGAATAACACGAAAATCAAAGATAAGACTCTAACCATTAATGAAATAAAGAGAGAATATCATCAATGGTCTGCTCTATTTTTTGTTTGATTTGCAGTATTCTCCATTTATCAGGAAAAGCTGTTGCAGCAAATTCTATTTTAATTTTTATTCTGCATCCCCCATGTTTTTTATCAAATGTAACGTCAACTATTTGACATGGAAGTTTGACTGCTCCTTCATAACTCATCACTGTTTCATTGTGAAAAAAATTGTTTATTTTGCTTGATTTACTCTTAAGTGATTTAAGGCCGTGATGTTCAAGAAGTGCTTTTACTGCATTATGCTTTGCCCTTGTTTTAATATCTGTTTTTGCATTGGTGGTTGAATAATCTGCATGGCCGGATATGATCATTGTGGTAAATTTTTCCGCTCTGAAATCATTTTCTGCTGGAATTATAAGAAGGTTTGATTTTTCAATTGTGTTGTTGGAGTATTTGATATCAAATCTTGCATAAAATATTTTGATTTCTGATTGACCATCCGCTTTTAGCGGGTAAAGCAGGACAGATGTGAAAATAATAGAGAGAAACAGGATAAAGATGGTTGGATTTGGTATATAATTTGCAGTGCTGCCTGTATAAGTAATAGTCATAATAGCTTTTAATTAAATACTGTTACTCGATGATCAATTTTTTATATCTGATTTCTTGAAAATGGGGTCAGGCCTTGACCCCTCACAGGAAAATGTCAATATTAAAAAACTTGATCATCGAGTGTTATTTTTGTAAAAGTGTTAACTGACAAATGTAAGGATGCCGGTGTTTTTAAAGTTTTTATGTTTTATGTCGATTTGAGTTGTTATTTACAACACTTTTACAACTTTTGGTGTTCATTGGCAAGAATGATTTGAACAGGATACAATGATTTCAGCAACACAAAAGATGAAAGGAGAAAAAAACAATGAAGAACAGCGAGGTTATCCGGGTAATTTTTGTAATCTGGACGGCAATATTCTTTTCGGGGTGTGGTTATATTACCAGGGGCAATAATGCAGGTACTCCAGGCAGAGCCCTTTCTCCCGAGGGAAATGAAAAACAGGAAAGAATCGTTACTTTTACAGCAGTCGGTAAAGGACTGGTTCCGGAAACGGCAATCAATACTGGACAGGGAAAACTCCTGGCTAAAAGAGCCGCCACTGTTGATGGTTACAGGCAACTGGTGGAAAAGATCAAGGGAGTATATATCGATGCCTACTCCAGAACCAGCAGCGGATTTGTTGATTACGACGTGATTCGCACCAAAACCCAGTCATGGCTGAGGGGAGTTGAAATTATTGATAGTGAGGAGATTGGACATGGTGTCGTCAAAGTAAACATGCAGATTCGTATTTATTTTATTCAAGACAACATGATCTGGTGGCCGGAAGGTCTTGGCAGCAATGTTGTCCCTGCTCTTTTCAACACCGGCAGTTATTTTTTTGCAAGGCCTGCTGTGCCCGGCAGGGCCAGGTGTAACACATACCCCTGGTGCGGCAGCAATTATTATTACAATTGTAATGGATACGGGCATAGATAACTCAACTATGAATTATGAATTTTCAATTTTCAATTTTCAATTTTCAATTTTCAATTATGAACAATGAAACACTATGATTTTAGATAGTTATGCGGTGTTTCATATAACCGGCACGGCCGGAGCGTGGTTTCCGCATCTTTTATTCTGCTAAGGAGAAAAAATGTTTTTTCTAAAAATAAATCACATAAAAATGATACTGTTCTCAGTATCTGTTTTGCTCATTTTCTTCTGTTTACCTGTCTTTGTTTATTCCGATGGTGTTCTGTTCCAAAAAGATAAAAATTACTCCATGGAAAGGGTAGAACTGATCTATCTGGTACAGACATACAAGGAGCGGATACAGGACAATAAACGTGAAATCAAACAGTTCATTCTTGAAAAAGAGTGGCTTGAAAACAGGGTGAAACGCCTGGAAAAACTTCAAGTTCATGTACCGTGGCGGGTTCATCACTCACTTGAAATCAAGCAGAAAAAAGTCGACATAGCTATTGATGAAAATAAAAGACTTTCTGTTTTACTCAAAAAGCAGCTGAAAAAGATTAAAAATTTTAACATTTCAAGAGATGAGTTGGAGTCGTTTGAAAAGATTCATTCTTTTGGCATTCATGAAGGCGGTATGGCAGAATCGTTTAAAAAAGAACTTCACCAGAATATCAAAAAGGCGGGACTTTGTGAATGGGTTGAATTTGTAAATGACAATGATTCCTTTTCCATTCAGAACAGTCTCCCTATTTTTTTTGCATCGGGCAGTGCAATCCTTGCAAAGGAATACAAATTATTCTTGAAACAACTGGCACAGGTGATTACAAAGTACAAGGTTTACATCCGCATCAACGGGTATGCTGATGTGGATAGCATTCATACAAAAGCATATCCTTCAAATTTTGAACTTGGTGCTGCCAGAGCAGCTAACATTATCCATGAACTTGTAAAAAACGGTATCAAACCATCTGTGTTTAAAATCGAAACTACGGGCAGATACAGGCCATCTGCCAAGGGAATGTCAAACAAAAAAGTTTTTGAAAGAAGAGCTGACATTAAAGTTGTATTTTTTTTATAAACTGTATATAATTATTTTATGTTAAGGTTTGTATAGATCTGCCATAACAAGAAAAAATGGAGGTCGTTATGAAAATATTTATTTATATTTCAGCTCTTGTATTGTTTGGTTTTCTGTCCCAGGCTGTTTTTGCCGGGGATGGTTTTACAAGCAAAGACAGGGATCTTCTTATAGAATTGAAAGTTAAGATGGATCAGGTTGATAAGCGTTTTGATCAGGTTGACAGGCGTTTTGATCAGGTTGATAAGCGTTTTGCTCAGGTTGATAAGCGTTTTGCTCAGGTTGATAAGCGTTTTGATCAGGTTGATAAGCGTTTTGATCAGGTTGATGTACGCATCTCTGAATTGCGGGCAGACATGAATACTCGTTTTGTACAGATGGATAAGCGTTTTGGTCAGGTTGATGTACGCATCTCTGAACTGCGGGCAGACATGAATAATCGTTTTGTACAGATGGATAGGCGTTTTGGGCAGATGATCAATCTAATTGCAGCTATGATTGCTTCTTTTGCAGGAATTGTTGTGGCTACCATAGGGTTTGCTTTGTGGGATAGAAAAACAGTAATTAAACCTGTGAAAAAAGAGATAGAGGATTTAAAAAACGAAATGGCTGTATCTAATTACAGGATGTCGGGATTATGTAAAATTTGTCAAAGAATTGCTGATTCTGACCTGAAGATTGCCAGCCTGATTGGTGACGACCTTGCTGCCATGGCTGCATGAGGTGTTTTTCCTTAGACAATTTTATGGGATTATTTTTGATCGGGTACTTAATATGTTCCCAATAAAATAATTATGAATTATGAATTATGAATTATCAATTATCAATATTTGCTGCACCATTTTCCCTACGTCATTTAGTAATGAGTCTGAAATAACATATCCTTTTAAATATTGAATTTTTAAAAACAGCAAGTCTGATTCCATTTCTTAGATTTTTATCTCTGAATTTCGTGTTAGGGACTTACAAGAATATAAAGCACCCGTATGCAGGTTCGATATTCAGGTAATCTTCAGCAATTTTAACGATAAACGAGTATTATTATTGCTTGTAACTCCCTTATTTTGGCAAGAGAATCATAAATCCCTTTTTGGTTCTGGCTTGTCCAGGTTAGGGAGTTGGAAAAGGGCCGGTAAAAACATGGCAGGCACAAAGAATTTGATTTTTTTTTTATAAATTGTATATAACTGCCACGGGCAGAACTCTTTACATATCGTTCTGCCCACAACAAACAATGAAATTCTTACCACTACAGTCTTTTGGATGGACTTTCATATAAAACCGGCATGGCCGGAGCATGGTCATTCTCATCGGCCACAACAAAACGTAAGTATTCGGCTATAATGTAAATGTTACCAAAAGTGAGGGACGTTTTCAACACCTTTTTATGATCTGGATTGTAAAAAATATAAAAAAAGGAGCTGTTTGTTTTGTCCTTTTCTTTTTTCTGTTTGTTTTGTCCGGCAGTGCCTTTGCCGGGGAACAAAAGGTTGGTATTGTTGTTTCCAAAAGGATAAGACCCTATGTTGAAGTCCTTGAAGGTCTTGTAAAAGGGCTTGGGCAAAAGAGATCCGATTCAGCCCTGGATGCAGTGCAGCCCGATGTCTTTTTTCTTTCAGACTCCAGGAGCTGCGGGTATATAAAGAAGAGGCTGGTTGAAAAAAAGTATAATGCATGTGTGGCAGTTGGACCTGAAGCCTGTGAACTTGTCTGGTCAATGAAGGTTTCCCACAACCCGGACAACCCTGATGATCCCCGTGATTCATACAGGGGTGGGATGATTTACTCTGCAGTTCTTAATCCTGAAAAAATCATTAAACTCTATACTGATAATACTGATAATACTGATAATACTGATAATACTGATAATACTGATAATACTGATAATACTGATAATATTAAAGCCAGTTCTTCCGGCA
>JAYEHB010000594.1:11048-34623 GCA_034659375.1 Thermodesulfobacteriota bacterium | reverse complement strand
AATTCATAATTTTCAATTTTCAATTTTCAATTTATTAATTGTCTGTCAAAGAAGTAGGTACACTCAATGTAGTGTATAACGGTGATGCCGGCCTGCCGAGACAGAAACATTTGTTTTGGCACAACCGGCACCTCGTGAAAAATAAATTTATTGAAAAGGAGGTGTGGTTGGATTGAATTTATCTACAAAAAAAGAATTAGTTGAAAAACTCAGAAGCCGACTCGTAGAATCAGAGATTTCAATACTTGTTGATTATAAAGGGCTTGATGTTGAGGCAATGACTCAACTCAGATCTGAGCTGAGAAAAGAGGGTGTAGAGCTTGAAGTTGTGAAGAATACTCTTCTTTCTATTGCTGCAGAAGGAACTGATTGTGCGCTGATTAAAGATTCATTTTTAGGGCCCAATGCCATTGTTACCTCTGGGGATGACCCTGTGGCGCCAGCCAGGGTTTTGGCCGGGTTTGCAAAAGAAAACAAGAAACTTGAAATCAAAATTGGTTCCATGAACGGCAAGGTGCTTGCTGCTGATGAGATTATGGAACTTGCCAAGATGCCGTCAAAGGAAGTCCTTCTCTCTCAGTTGTTGTCTGTTATGAATGGCGTTCCAACAGGTATGGTCAGAGTGCTTTCAGAGGTTCCAAGGTCTTTTCTTACTGTTGTTAAGGCCATCGGGGATCAGAAAGAAGCTGCATGACTTAAAGGTTACACGTAACCTGAAGGTCAAACGTAATACGTCTGTTTTTAAAAAAATATTTTAGAGGTAATACTCTTTTTAGTGTTTGTAAGGAGAAGAAAAAAAATGGCTGATATCACAAAAGATGATGTTATTGAATTTATAGCAAATATGAGTGTGCTTGAGCTTTCTGAACTTGTTAAGGAGCTTGAGGAAAAATTTGGTGTCTCTGCTGCAGCCCCTGTTGCTGTTGCCGCTGCCGGTGCTGCAGGCGATGATGCTGCTGCTGATGAGGAGCAGACAGAGTTTGATGTAATTCTTGAAGCTGCTGGTGATAAAAAGATTTCTGTGATTAAAGAGGTTAGAACAATTACAGGTCTTGGCCTTAAAGAGGCCAAAGCTCTTGTTGACGGTGCTCCAAAGGCTGTTAAAGAGGGAATTGCAAAAGAGGACGCAGAAAAAGTTAAAGAGCAGCTTGAAGGTGCTGGGGCACAAGTTTCTGTTAAATAGTGCATGGGTCGAAGATGCAAAATCAACTTTTTGGTTGAAAAAACAGAGCTGATTTGAAAATTTTTTATTTAATTAGAGTTTAGATCTAAATTAGGATTTTTCAAGTTGGTTGTGCCTCTTCGCCCCCCAGGTTTTAAAATTTTGGTTGATGTTTTTGATGCGGAGCAAGGCTCTAACAATTAACAATTAGCAATTAACAATTAACAATTAACAATTGTTAGCTGTTAATTGTTATTTGTTTTTGTTATGGCCATGTCTCCGCTTTCATGGTTTATATGAAAGTCCTGTCAAATCAGGAGTATAACTTTCATCATTTGTTGTGTGCAGACTTAGACCATCAAGGCTGCCCGTGGCAGTTATAATAAACTCATATTTGGAGATACCATGACCGGAAGCCTTTTGGCAAACAAGCGCATAAGAAAAGAATTTGGCAGTAAGAGTCGTGTGGTTGAAATCCCTGATCTCATAGGGATGCAGCACACTTCTTTTGAACGTTTCCTCCAGAAAGGCGTTCTTCCTGAAAACAGGAAAGATATGGGAATCCATTCAGTATTCAGGTCAGTCTTTCCCATAAAGGATTTTACTGGGACCTCGTCTCTTGAATATGTATCATACTCTTTTGGCGAAACAAAGCATTCTGTTGAAGAGTGCATCAGTAGAAGCATGACCTATGAGATTCCTGTAAATATAACGGTAAGACTGGTTGTCTACGATGTGGATAAGGATACAGGAGCCCAATCCATTCGGGATATTAAAGAGCAGGAGATATATTTTGGCACCATACCGCTGATGACAAGGCGTGGTACTTTTATAATTAATGGAACAGAACGTGCAGTCGTCAGTCAGCTTCACAGATCCTCCGGGGTTTTTTTTGATCATGATAAGGGAAAAAGTCATTCCAGTGGAAAATTGATTTATTCGGCAAGGGTTATACCTGTACGCGGTTCCTGGATTGACATGGAAATAGATCCTAAAAATATTGTTAATATCCGCATTGACCGAAGAAGAAAATTTCCTGTTACCATTCTTTTTAAAGCCTTTGGTTATACCAATGAGGATATTTTAAGATTTTTTTACAAGACAGAACGTATTGTAAAAAAAGAGGGTGTTTATTTTAAGGAATTTAACCCTGATAATCTTAGAAGACACAGGGCAAGCTTTGATGTAAAAGATCCCGTGAGCGGTGAAGTGGTTGTAAAAAAAGACCGTCTTTTTACAAAAAGAGCACTGAAACAGCTCAAAACTTCCGGTCTGAAATATATTCCCATCAACCAGGATGAATTGATGGGAAAAGCTGTTGCAGAAACAATCACCTTTCCTGAGCAGCCGGAACAAGAGGATGGTGTTGTAAAAGCAGGAGTGCTTATTGACGAGGATATATTTGACAGGATCGATGAATCCGGTCTTAATGAATTTGATGTTCTTTTTGTTGATACCTATAGTTCTGATTCCATGAGAAACACACTTGCTGTTGATAAAACAATATCAAGGACTGAAGCTCTCATTGATATATACAGAAGACTCAGGCCCGGAAATCCTGCAACTCCTGAAGTTGCCCAGGAGTTTCTGGATCATCTCTTTTTTAAGCCTGCATACTATGATCTTTCCAATGTTGGAAGATTGAAAATGAATCACAGGCTCGGGATGAATACCGATATTGATGTAAGAACTTTAAGAAAAGAAGATATTCTGCTTACTGCGTCAAAGCTGGTTGAAATTAAGGATACCCAGGGAGCCGTTGATGATATTGATCATCTTGGAAACAGACGTGTCAGGGCTGTTGGAGAGCTTCTTGAAAATCAGTACAGAATCGGTCTTGTGCGTATGGAGCGTGCTATTAAGGAGAGGATGAGCATGCAGGAGGTGGATGCCATGATGCCCCATGATCTGGTCAATCCGAAACCTGTTTCTGCTGTTGTCAGGGAGTTTTTTGGTACAAGTCAGCTTTCCCAGTTCATGGATCAGACAAATCCTCTTTCAGAAACCACACATAAAAGACGTCTCAGTGCTCTTGGCCCTGGCGGTCTTACCCGGGAACGTGCCGGGTTTGAGGTAAGGGATGTTCATCCATCTCATTATGGCAGGATCTGTCCCATTGAAACTCCTGAAGGACCTAATATCGGTCTGATTGTCTCTTTGTGTACCTATGCCAGAGTGAATGACTTTGGTTTTATAGAGACACCCTATAGAATAGCAAAGAACGGTAATGTTTCAAAAGAGATAAGGCATCTTTCAGCATTTGAGGAGAAAAAGGAACATCCCATTGCCCAGGCAAACGCCATTTTGGACGATGAAGGAACTTTTGTTCGTGATTTGATCAGCTGCCGGGTTGAAGGTGAATTTGAAATGGTTGCAAACAGAGATATTGAGTTTATGGATGTCTCCCCCAATCAGCTTGTATCTGTTTCAGCGTCGTTAATCCCGTTTCTTGAAAATGATGATGCCAATAGAGCGTTGATGGGTTCCAATATGCAGCGCCAGGCTGTTCCCCTTATGGTTAGTGAGGCTCCCCTGGTGGGTACGGGAATTGAAAATGTTGTTGCCAGGGATTCCGGTGTCGCCATTGTTGCTGACCATGATGGTGTTGTGGTTGACGTTGACGCCAAGCGCATAGTGGTTAAAAATATCGGGGTAGCAGGCGGAGACAATGATGGTGAAATTCCTGATCAGGTGGTCTCCATTTACAATTCCTCAAAGTTTATCAGATCAAATCAGAACACCTGTGTTAACCATAGGCCCATTGTTAAAAAAGGCGATTATGTAAAACAGGGTGAGGTGATTGCAGATGGTCCTTCTACTGAACAGGGTGAACTTGCTCTGGGTAAAAACGTAGTTGTCGCCTTTATGCCCTGGGGCGGTTACAATTATGAGGATTCAATACTGATAAGCGAACGTCTTGTAAAGGATGGAGTTTACACATCTGTTCATGTTGATGAGTATGAGGTGGTTGCCAGGGATACCAAGCTTGGCAAGGAAGAGATTACCAGAGATATTCCCAATGCCGGTGAAGATGCTCTTAGAGATCTTGATGAGAGCGGTATTATAAGGCTGGGTGCTGAAGTAAAACCCGGGGATATTCTTGTTGGCAAGGTCACCCCAAAAGGTGAAACCCAGCTCTCTCCGGAAGAAAAACTTCTCAGGGCCATTTTTGGTGAAAAAGCAGGAGATGTAAAAGATACTTCTCTCAGGGTGCCTCCCGGCGTTCAGGGTATTGTAACAAGTGCCAAGGTTTTTTCCCGCCGGGGTCTTTCAAAAGATGATCGTACAAGGTTTATTGAGGACTTTGAGATTGAAAGGCTTGAAAAGGACAGAGATGACGAGATAGGGATAATTACTGACACAATCAGGGAAAAGGTGGAAGAGCTGCTTGCAGGACTGGCTCTTTTAACTCCTTTGAAAAAAGGTAAGAAAGTTATATTATCTGCCGGTACTCTGGTTGAAAATGGATTGTTCTGCGAATTTTCTGTTTCAGATCTCATGGGTCTTTCTGTAAAAGATTCCGCTGTAACTGAAAATGTCCAGTTTGTCCTTGAAAAAGCTGAAAATCAGATAAAAAAAGCAAGAGATTACTTTAACGGACAGGTGACAAGATTTGAAAAAGGTGATGATCTTCCCCCTGGTGTTTTAAAGCTTATCAAGATAAGTGTGGCTAAGAAACGGGTGCTTTCCGTTGGTGATAAAATGGCTGGAAGACATGGTAATAAAGGTGTTGTCTCAAGAATATTACCAATTGAGGATCTTCCCTATTTTGAGGATGGCAGAACTGTTGACATGGTGTTGAACCCCCTTGGTGTTCCATCCCGTATGAATGTTGGTCAGATTCTTGAAATTCATCTTGGCTGTGCTGCAAGGGGGCTTGGACGTCAAATTGATGATTTAATGGATGAGATGAAGCTTGATGAGTTAAAGGCAAGGCTTAAGCGAATCTTTACCACTCCTCCTTTGAAACAGGGTGCTGATCCTTTTGATGCTGAAAAAAAATATGATTTTGAATCCCATTACACAATAGAAGATTCCATGGCTCTCCCTGAAAACAAAAGTGAAAAAGCTTTTGTCGAAGCCTTAGAGAGGTCAAGCCAGGGTGAACTGCTCCAGTTTGCTGCAAGGTATAGAAATGGTGTGCATATGGCAACTCCGGTTTTTGACGGTGCTGCTGAGTCTGAGATTAAAGCTCTTATTAAATATGCCAACCTTGATACTTCAGGTCAGTCAGTACTTTATGATGGTCGTACCGGGGAGCCGTTTGACAAGGCCATCACTGTTGGAATTATGTATATGCTTAAACTTCATCATCTTGTTGATGATAAAATTCATGCCCGTTCCATTGGTCCCTATTCCCTTGTGACCCAGCAGCCCCTTGGCGGAAAGGCCCAGTTTGGCGGACAGCGTTTGGGGGAGATGGAGGTGTGGGCCATGGAAGCGTATGGTGCAGCCCATGCTCTTCAGGAGTTTATTACTGTTAAATCTGATGATATGACAGGAAGAACACGCATGTATGAAAAAATAGTTAAAGGCCAGAATGTTCTTGAGCCTGGAATGCCGGAGGCTTTCAGAGTTTTGATAAAAGAACTTCAAAGTCTGGGGCTTGATATAAATCTTATAGAAGGGAAAAAATAAGCTAACTTCAGCTATCAGCTTAAGGATTATACCAATAATGGGGGCAGGGTAAGAAAAATTAAATCTCTTCCCATATCCTCCCTGGATAAAAGCTGAATGATTAGACCAATGGTGTGGAGATTTTAATTTGCACGCTTAGATATAAAGCTTAAAACTATAAGGAAAAGATATTGGAAACTATATACGATTTCTTCGCCAAGCCAAAAGATCCTAAGAGTTATGAGGGAGTTCAGATAAATCTGGCCTCATCTGACCAGATAAGGGGGTGGTCCCATGGTGAGATAAAAAAGCCTGAAACAATAAATTACAGGACATTTAAGCCGGAACGGGATGGACTTTTCTGTGCCAAGATCTTTGGTCCCACAAAAGACTATGAATGCAATTGTGGTAAATACAAACGCATGAAACACAGGGGTGTTGTCTGTGAAAAATGCGGAGTTGAAGTGATTCAGTCCAAGGTGCGCCGGGAAAGGATGGCTCACATTGAACTTGCATGCCCTGTTTCTCATATCTGGTTTTTAAAGAGTCTGCCAAGTAAAATAGGCAACCTGCTTGATATTACTTTAAAGAATCTTGAAAAGGTTCTCTACTTTGATTCCTATATTGTAATAGACCCTAAAGAGACTGGTCTTGCAAAGATGCAGCTTTTGTCAGATGATAAATACCATGAGGCAATTGATCTTTACGGGCCTGAATTTGAAGCCGGCATAGGGGCTGAAGCAGTTCTTAAACTTTTGGAAGAGATTGATCTGGATCAGGTCTATGAAGAGTTAAGGGAAGAGATAAAGATAACAAAATCTGTTGCCAAAAGGCAGAAGAGTGCCAAAAGATTAAAAATAATTGGCGGATTCAGGAGTTCAGGTGTCAGTCCCACAAGAATGATAATGACTGCTGTTCCTGTCCTGCCGCCGGATTTAAGACCCCTTGTACTCCTTGAGGGTGGCAGATTTGCCACCTCTGATCTCAACGATCTTTACCGCAGGGTTATTAACCGCAACAACAGATTAAAGCGGCTCATGGACCTTAATGCTCCTGATATCATTGTTAGAAATGAAAAAAGGATGCTCCAGGAATCTGTTGATGTCCTCTTTGATAATGGTCGTCACGGCCGTGTGGTTACAGGTACCAATAAAAGACCATTGAAATCCTTGAGTGATACCTTAAAGGGTAAGCAGGGACGTTTTCGTCAAAACCTTTTAGGTAAGCGTGTGGATTATTCCGGTAGAACAGTTATCACTGTGGGGCCCTATTTAAGGCTTCACCAGTGCGGTCTTCCCAAGAAAATGGCTTTGGAACTTTTTAAGCCTTTTATCTATCATTATCTTGAACAAACAGGTCTTGTTTCCACTGTAAAGAGTGCTAAAAAAATGGTGGAGCGTGAAGATATTGAAGTGTGGGATGCCCTGGATCATGTTGTTAAAGAGTATCCCATCATGCTTAACAGAGCTCCTACTCTCCATCGCCTTGGAATCCAGGCATTTGAACCGGTTCTTATTGAGGGCAAAGCGCTCCAGCTCCATCCCCTGGTATGTCCGGCGTTTAATGCTGATTTTGACGGTGATCAGATGGCTGTTCATATTCCCCTCTCCCTTGAGGCCCAGATTGAAGCAAGGGTTTTGATGCTTGCCAGCAATAATATCCTTTCTCCTGCAAACGGGCAGCCTGTGATTGTTCCCACCCAGGATATAGTTCTAGGTATTTATTCCATGACCCGGGGGAGTGATGGTCAGCCCGGGGAGGGTACTCTTTTTTCAAGTGTGGCAGAGGTGAGATCTGCCTTTGATGCAAAAACACTCAATATTCATACCAAAATAAAGGTGAGAATAGATGATGAGGTGCATGATACAACCTGTGGCAGGATTTTGTTGTGGGAGATAATTCCAGGAGATACTCTCCTCTCTCTATCCCGTATAAGAATTGCTGATAAGGATGATGCCGGTGCTGTGCTTGAAGAGTTGAAAAAGGGCAGCTCCTTTGACGGGGTTTTTGAAAGGTATTCTGACAAAGAGACCGTTAAAGTAAAGGGTAAAATTGGATTTCTTACTAAAAAAGAGTTTAAAAATTTTTTCCAGGCCTCGGAAATTAAATCAGAACAGCTATTCGGGCTTAGAAAAGGTCAGTTTTCTGATGTGATAGAATCCAGTGGATATTATAATATCTTCAGGATTGATGTGCGGAAAACAACACTTCCTTTTTATCTGGTGAATAAGCTCATGGGTAAATCAGAAGTAAGGGATATGATTGATTACGCCTATAGAAACATTGGTGTTAAAGAGACTGTTGTGCTGGCTGACAGACTTAAGGATATCGGGTATAAATATTCAACCCTTGGCGGCCTTTCCCTCGGCATTGATGACATGATTATTCCTGATTCAAAATGGGATATTATTAAAGCTGCTGAAGATAGTGTTGAGGATATTAAGGTACAGTATTCAGAAGGTCTTATCACCCAGGGGGAAAAATACAATAAGGTTGTTGATATCTGGGCCAAGAGTACTGATGATATAGCTGATG
The DNA here is from genome assembly GCA_034659375.1 of Thermodesulfobacteriota bacterium. Lineage (GTDB taxonomy): Bacteria > Desulfobacterota > Desulfobacteria > Desulfobacterales > Desulfobacteraceae > DATFJZ01. The sequence goes on along the minus strand of JAYEHB010000594.1, from coordinate 26,309 downwards.
CCATGATGGAGTGCATGAAAAATCCTGTGGCTGATGCTGGTGATGAGAAAGATATTCTTAATGCTGTCTATATGATGGCTGATTCCGGCGCCAGGGGCAGTAAGGATCAGATGAGACAGCTTGCAGGTATGCGTGGATTGATGGCAAAGCCTTCCGGTGAGATCATTGAAAATCCCATTACTGCATGTTTCCGTGAAGGTTTAACAGTTCTTCAATATTTTATCTCCACCCATGGTGCAAGAAAGGGTCTTGCCGATACTGCGCTAAAGACTGCAAACTCAGGATATCTCACACGACGTCTTGCCGATGTTGCCCAGGACTGCATGGTTTCAGAATATGACTGCGGCTCCCTTATGGGGGTTGAAGTTGAATCCCTTTTTGAAGGAGGGGAGGTTATACAGAGTCTTGGAGAGAGGATACTTGGCAGGGTAACCCAGGCTCCTGTTCATGATCCTTATACTGATGAGGTACTTGCCGAGGTTGGTGTTGAGCTTGATGAGGGCTATGTGGAGAAAATTGAAGCTGCAGGAGTAACCAGTGTTAAAATCCGGTCGGTTCTTACATGTAAATCAAAACATGGTGTCTGTGCCAGATGTTACGGCAGGGATCTTGCCCATGGTACCATTGTGGATATTGGCCAGGCCGTTGGAATCATGGCTGCCCAGTCCATTGGAGAGCCTGGAACCCAGCTTACAATGCGTACCTTTCACATAGGTGGTACTGCAAGCAGAAAGGTTGAAGTTGCAGAGATCAAGGCCAGGGTCGGAGGAACTCTAAAGCTGCATAAAGATAGTCATATTGTTACAACTGCAGATAACCAGCATATACTTATGAACAGAAAAGGCGGCGGTTTTACCATTCTTGGCCCTGAAGGAAGAGAGATCGCCAAGGAAGATGTGATTTATGGTGCTGCACTTTATGCTGAAGACGGTCAGAAAGTTGAAGTTGGTGAAGTCCTGGCAGCATGGGATCCTTTTACTACTCCCATCCTTACTGAGGTGAGCGGCAAAATAAGGTTTTCTGATATTGATGTTGGTTCTACTGTTCAGGAACAGATTGATCCTGTCACCGGTAAGGTGAGTCGTACCATTATAGAAGGGAAAGTGTCTGATATAAGACCAAGCATTACCATTAAAGACAAGGACGGCAAGGGTGTTAAGCTGCCGGGTGCATCGGCTGTTGTCAGGTATTTTCTTCCTGTGAATGCTGTCCTGCTGGTTGATGATGATGATCAGGTCATGGCCGGGGATGTTGTTGCAAAACTTCCAAGAGCCACAACAAAGACAAAGGATATAACAGGAGGGCTGCCAAGGGTGGCTGAACTGTTTGAAGTAAGGAAGCCTAAAGAACCAAGTGTCCTTACAGAGATAGACGGGTATGTCACAGTCTCAAAGGGAACCAAGGGGAAGCAGAAAGTTACTGTAACTCCGGCAGATGTTGGGGAGAAAAAAGATTACTCTATTCCCAAGGGTCGTCATGTAAATGTTTATGACGGAGATTATGTTAAAGCAGGAGAGCAGCTCATAGGCGGCAGTGCAAATCCCCAGGATATTTTAAATATCAAGGGAGAGGTTGCCCTTGCAAGGTATCTTGTTGATGAGGTTCAGGAAGTGTACAGGCTCCAGGGTGTAAGGATCAATGATAAGCACATAGAGGTTATTATTGGTCAGATGATGAGGCGTGTTAAGATTCTGGATGTTGGTGATACTGATTTTATTCCCGATGAGCAGGTTGACAGGTCCAATTTTACTAGAGTTAACCGGGAAGTTGTTCTAAAGGGCGGTGAGCCCGCAAGGGGGGAACCTTTGATTCTCGGAATTACAAAAGCTTCTCTTTCAACAGACAGCTTTATCTCGGCTGCTTCATTTCAGGAGACAACAAAGGTACTTACCGAGGCAAGCATGCAGGGAAAATTTGATAACCTTCAGGGGCTTAAGGAGAATGTTATCATGGGCCGCCTGATTCCGGCTGGTACTGGTTTCTCAGGCTACAAAGATATTACCATTGAGGCTGCTAAGGTGTCAGAGATATAGCTTAAGCGTTAAGAATATATAAAAAAAGACTTGACAAAATGAGTTAATATGTATAAGAATCGTATATTTTGTCACATGAATAAAGATTCAAATAATTCCATAAGGAGTGTTATCAAGGTATGCCAACCATTAATCAACTGGTAAGAAAAGGAAGAGTCAAGGCAGAGAAAAAGCAGGGAACTCCTGCTTTAAAGGGTGGGCCCCAGAAGCGCGGGGTTTGCACAAGGGTTTATACATCCACACCTAAGAAACCGAATTCTGCGCTTCGAAAAGTTGCCAGGGTAAGGCTGACTACGGGAATGGAAGTTGCTGCGTATATTCCCGGTATGGGTCACAATCTTCAGGAGCATTCAGTGGTTCTTGTAAGAGGTGGCAGAGTAAAGGATCTTCCCGGTGTTCGTTATCATATCGTAAGGGGAACTCTGGATACTCTTGGAGTCGAGGACAGGAAGCAGGGCAGATCCAAGTATGGAGCAAAAAAGCCCAAGTAACCGGAATGCCCAGGCTTGTCTGATTCTGTCTGGGATGTTTTGAATCAAAATCAGAATTTGGTGAATATATGGCAAGAAAAAAAAATGTGTCAAATTATTTGGTGGAAAGTGCAAAGCAGGGCAATTCTCATGTTGGCAAATTTGTTAACTGTGTGATGAAAGACGGGAAAAAGAGTATTGCTGTAAGGATTGTTAATGATGCTCTTGCAATTGTTGAAGATAAGGCTGATGAGTCTGCTTTAACAGTCTTTGAAAAGGCAATTGATAATGTTCGACCTGCAGTTGAAGTTAAATCAAGAAGAGTTGGCGGCTCTACCTATCAGGTGCCTACTGAAATAAAGAGCTCAAGAAGGACTGCCCTTGCTTTTAGATGGTTGTTGAGATATAGTCGGGCTCGATCTGAAAAGGGTATGGCAAATAAGCTGGCATCTGAGTTGCTTGACGCATTTAATGAGCGTGGAGGAGCTGTTAAAAAGAGAGAGGATACACACAAAATGGCAGAGGCTAACAAGGCTTTTGCTCATTTCAGGTGGTAGATATTTTTAAAAGAAGGTCCTGTCAATATTTCAGGGAGGAATTTTTACAATGGCAAAAGAGAAATTTGAGCGGAACAAACCGCATGTAAACATTGGAACCATCGGTCATATTGATCACGGTAAGACAACTCTTACTGCGGCAATTACAAAGCATGCAGCTCTGAAGGGGGGCGGTACATTTATTCCCTTTGATGAGATAGATAAGGCTCCTGAAGAGCGTGAGCGTGGTATTACAATTGCTACTGCCCATGTTGAGTATGAGACAAAGGCTCGTCATTATGCCCATGTTGATTGTCCAGGTCATGCTGATTATATCAAGAACATGATAACAGGAGCGGCCCAGATGGACGGTGCTGTTCTTGTTGTGAGTGCAGATGACGGCCCCATGCCCCAGACAAGGGAGCATATATTACTTGCCCGGCAGGTTGGTGTTCCAAGTATTGTTGTGTTTCTTAACAAATGCGACATGGTTGATGATGAAGAACTCATCGAGCTTGTTGAGATGGAGCTTCAGGAATTGCTTGATAAGTATGATTTTCCTGGAGATGACACTCCTATTATAAAGGGCAGTGCGCTTAAGGCTCTTGAGACTGATGATACAGGCAGTGATGATGCAAAAGCTGTTCACGAGCTTCTTGATGTTCTGGATACATATATTAAAGAGCCTGAAAGAGATACTGAAAAAGCGTTTCTCATGCCCATTGAGGATGTTTTCAGCATTTCAGGCCGTGGTACTGTTGTTACAGGAAGAATTGAGCGTGGTATTATTAAGACCGGTGAAGAGGTAGAGCTTGTCGGCATAAGAAAGACTACCAAAACAATCTGTACCGGTGTTGAGATGTTTAGAAAGCTTCTTGACGAGGGAAGGGCTGGAGATAATGTTGGTATTCTTCTCCGGGGAACAAAGCGTGATGCTGTGGAGAGAGGCCAGGTTGTTGCAAAGCCGGGGACAATTAGTCCCTATACCAAGTTTAAGGCTGAGATCTACTGCCTGAGCAAGGAAGAGGGTGGACGTCATACTCCGTTCTTTTCCGGATACAGACCCCAGTTCTTTTTCAGAACAACAGATATTACAGGTATCCTGACTCTGGCCGAAGGCGTTGAAATGATAATGCCTGGAGATAATGCAAGCATCAGTGCGGAACTTATTGCTCCCATAGCCATGGAAAAAGAGCTCAGGTTTGCAATCAGGGAAGGTGGACGTACTGTTGGTGCCGGTGTTATTGGTGAAATAATCGAATAAAGCAAAAGAAGATAAGACTGTTATGATAAAGACCAAGATAAGGATCAGACTCAAAGCATATGATCATAAACTTCTTGATCAGTCATCAGTGGATATTGTTGACACTGCAAGAAAGACTGGTGCAAAGGTTGTGGGGCCCATCCCATTGCCCACAAGGATAAATAAATTTTGTGTTTTACGTTCACCCCATGTGAATAAAAAATCCCGGGAGCAGTTTGAGATCAGGACCCATAAGCGGCTTATGGATATTTTAGAGCCGACTCAGCAGACAGTCGATGCTCTTATGAAGCTTGATCTTTCACCAGGCGTTGATGTTGAGATAAAACTCTAGCGTAGAACATTAGGAAGTTATTATGTGTAAGGGAATGTTAGGTAAGAAAATCGGAATGACAACTGTTTTTGCGTCTGATGGGAGGTCTGTTCCAGTTACTGTGATTCAGGTCGGACCATGTGTTGTGACCCAGGTTAAGTCTGAAAAAACAGATGGATACAATGCACTTCAGCTTGGGTTTGATGAAAAGGCAATTCAAAAGTGCAATAGACCGGAAAAAGGTCATTTCGCAAAAAGCGGTAATGCAGGGTTTGCTGTGCTTCGTGAATTTGAAGTTGCTGTGCCCGAAGAGTATGATGCAGGCCAGGCAGTTACTATTGATATGTTTTCCCTGGGGGAACGCATATCTGTCTCTGGTGTTTCAAAGGGTAGAGGTTTTGCCGGAACTATTAAAAGGTATGGCTTCGGCCGGGGGCCTGAGACCCATGGAAGCAGGAATCACAGGGCCCCAGGTTCAGTGGGCTGCAGTGCATGGCCTGCAAGAATAGTAAAGGGTAAAAAAATGCCCGGACATCTGGGAGTTGACAGAAAAACTATTAAGAACCTTGAGATTGTCGACATCAGGCCCGAAGAGAATCTTCTCCTGATAAAAGGTGCTGTTCCAGGTGCAAAAACCGGTATTCTTGAAATCAAGAAGAGAGTCTAGGTATATTCAAGAAGTGTAGTCCATACTCTTAAAGAGTGTGGACTGATAATTAACACGGCCGTGGGTATTGCAGATAATTTCGCAGTGATGCACGGTCGAATTGTAATGGGGAAGGATATGGCTGTAGTAGATGTTTTGAATAGATCAGGTGAAAAAGTTTCTGAAACTGAACTGCCTGATGATATATTCACCATACCTGTTAAGAAAAGTGTTCTTCATGAGGTTGTCAGAATGCAATTGGCAGCCAGGAGAAAAGGAACTGCTGTAACCAAGGGCAGGTCTGATGTTATTGGCAGTACAAAAAAATTGTACAGGCAGAAGGGAACCGGTAATGCAAGGGCGGGAAGCGTAAAATCTCCTTTGCGTAGAGGCGGCGGCGTGATATTCGGCCCATCCCGGAGATCCTATGCCTATAAGGTGCCGAAAAAAGTTAGAGCACTTGCTCTTAAGATGGCATTGAGCAGTAAGCTTGCCAATAATGAAATTTCCGTGATTGACAATTTTAATCTTAACCAGGTAAAGACCAGTGAATTTGCATCAATAAAAAAAGCACTTGGGTTGAAGAATATTCTCATTGTTGTTAATGAGGATGATACAAACCTTATGCTCTCTTCAAGAAATATTCCCGATGTAAAGGTTATAAAGACTGCAGGGCTTAATGTGTTTGACATTCTTAAATACACTAATCTGCTTTTGGTTGAGTCGTCCCTCGGTGGTATTAAAGGGAGGTTTGAATCGTGAAAGAGTATGATATTATAAGACGTCCTGTTAATACAGAAAAGACAACCATGCAGAAAGAGTATTACAATCAGATCTGTTTTGAGGTTGCCAGGGATGCTAACCGGGTGGAAATTAAAGAGGCTGTTGAAAAGATTTTCAATACCAGAGTTTCTAGTGTCAGGACAATGCATGTTAAGGGGAAAACCAAAATGCGCGGTAAAATTGTCGGCAGGAAACGATCCTGGAAAAAAGCCATTGTCAAATTGAGTCCCGGGCAGAAAATAGATTTTTTTGAAGGTGTATAAGAAGAGGTAACTATGTCAATAATGAAGACAAAACCCACGTCACCCGGAAGAAGATCCCAGGAATATTTCACCTTTGATGAGATAACAGAGAAAAAACCTGAAAAAAATCTTCTAAAGAAACTTAAAAAAACGGGCGGCCGCAACTCCCATGGTAGAATAACTGCCAGGCACAGGGGTGGCGGAGCTAAAAAGCAGTACCGTATAATTGATTTTAAAAGGGATAAAGATGGTATCCCTGCCAAGGTGTCAGCCATTGAGTATGATCCCAACAGAAGTGCACGAATTGCTCTTCTTGTTTATGCAGATGGAGAGAAAAGATATATACTTGCTCCCATGGATATAAGCGTTGGCGATAGGATTGAAACAGGTCCCGAGGCAGATATCAAGCCTGGAAATTGTCTTCCCCTGGTAAACATTCCTTTGGGAACCCGAATTCACAATATTGAGCTTAAAGTTGAAAAGGGCGGTCAGATAGTAAGAAGTGCAGGTACCTTTGCAAGGCTCATGGCCAAGGAAGGAACCTATGCCCAGGTACTTCTTCCCTCGGGTGAAGTTCGTATGGTCCACCTTAACTGCAAGGCAACCATTGGAAGGGTCGGTAATGAAAAGCACGATGATATCAAGCTTGGAAAGGCCGGACGCTCACGGTGGCTTGGCAGACGTCCTTCTGTCAGGGGAGTTGCCATGAATCCCGTGGATCATCCCATGGGTGGAGGTGAAGGCAGATCTTCCGGCGGCAGGCATCCATGTACACCATGGGGTGTTCCTACCAAGGGTTATAAAACACGAACAAACAAGAGATCCGATAAATATATTGTAAAAAGAAGGTCTAAAAGGAAATAAATAGGTGGTCTGATATGCCAAGGTCGTTAAAAAAGGGCCCTTATATAGCCCAGGAACTATTGAAAAAGGTTGTTGCTGCCCAAGAGTCCAATAGCAAAAAAGTGATTAAAACCTGGTCAAGGAGATCCACCATATTTCCTGAGATGGTAGGTATTACGTTTGCCGTCCATAATGGCAAAAAGTTTGTGCCTGTGTTTGTAAGTGAAAATATGGTTGGTCACAAACTTGGTGAGTTTTCACCTACCCGTACTTTTTATGGGCATGCCGGTGACAAAAAATCAAAAATGAAGTGATTTAAATCGGGTTTTAGTTAATTTAAGGATTATGAAATGGAAGTAAAAGCAATAACAAAATTTGTTAGAATCTCCCCGTATAAATTACGTGCTCCGGTGGATGCTTTAAAAGGGAAGCGTGTTGAAGAAGCATTGAATCTGTTGAAATTTATGCCCCTTAAGGCTGCCGGTATAATATTTAAGACTCTGACTTCGGCAGTTGCCAATGCTGAGCATAACAATGAGCTTGATGTTGATGATCTTATTGTTAAAAATATCATTGTTGACCAGGGTCCTAGTTTGAAAAGATTCAGGGCCAGAGCCAGGGGTCGGGGTGCCAGGATTTTGAAAAGATCCAGCCATATTACGGTCATTGTTGAATAAACGGTCTAAAAACAATTAACAATTAATAATGAACAATTAATAATGAATAATTGTGAAATTGTTTACGTTTTTGTTTTATAATAAAAGAATTTTTCCATTGTTAATTGTTAATTGTTAGGTCTAAATTAAGGAGGGTACAGGCTTGGGTCAAAAAGTAAATCCTATTGGATTAAGATTAGGTATTATTAAAACCTGGGACTCCAGGTGGTATGCTGACAAAAAGTATGCTGATTTTGTATATGAAGACTTTAAGATCAGAGAGTTTTTAAAAAAGAAGCTCTACCATGCCGGGATTTCTAAAATTGAAATCGAACGTTTTACAAAACGAATCAGGATCAGGGTTTTTGCGGCAAGGCCGGGAATTATTATTGGTAAGAAAGGTTCTGAAATTGCTCTTCTTAAAAAAGAGCTGGAAAAAATGCTCGAACCTGATGTTCTTATTGATATTAAAGAGGTGAGAAGACCGGAGATTGATTCCCAGCTGGTTGCAGAAAATATTGCTCTTCAGCTTGAACGTAGAATAGCATTTAGAAGGGCAATGAAGAGAAGTGTCTCTTCAGCACTGCGTTTTGGTGCCCAGGGGATAAAAATTATCTGTGCCGGCAGACTTGGCGGTGCTGAGATGGCCAGGACAGAATGGTATAAAGAGGGACGTATTCCTCTTCATACCTTAAGAGCAGATATTGATTATGGGTTTATTGAAGCAAAAACCACATATGGTGCCATTGGCATAAAGGTTTTTATCTTTAAGGGTGAAGTACTCAAAAGTGATCAAAACGTTACAGCTTGATTAAAGTTGGAAACTAAAAAACTAAAAAGCTTACGAGGTGTGAATATATGCTGAGCCCTAAAAAAGTAAAATTCCGCAAGCAGATGCGTGGACGACTTACGGGAAAACCCAGCAGAGGAACGGATCTCAATTTTGGAGATTTCGGACTTCAGGCAATGGAGTGTGGATATATCAGTGCAAGGCAGATAGAAGCTGCAAGAATTGCATTGACACGTAAAATAAAAAGGGCTGGAAAGACCTGGATTAGATTTTTCCCGGATAAACCAGTGACAAAAAAACCCGCTGAAGTGAGAATGGGTAAGGGTAAAGGTCCTACTGACGCATGGGTTGCAAAGATCAGACCCGGCATGGTCCTTTATGAGATGGAAGGTGTGCCAAGAGAGCTTGCCAAAGAGGCCTTGCGCCTTGCAGCTCACAAACTTTCCGTAAAAACACGTTTTGTGGAAAGGATCCAGACATCATGAAAATCAGTGAAATTAGAGATATGAGTGCTGATGAGATTAAAATTAAACTTGTTGAACTGAAAAAAGAGTTTTTTAATCTCAGATTTCAGCACAGTGTTGGTCAGCTGGAAAACACAGCGATTCTCCCTGGCATAAGAAAAGATATTGCAAGGGTTAAAACCATAGCCAGGGAAATGAATTTAAACACTATTTAAAGTTAAAAAAGTTGCTGCCATGAATGAAAGAGGAAGGAAAAGAGTACTTTTCGGTAAAGTAGTGTCGGATAAAATGGAAAAATCTGCAGTTGTACAGGTTGAAAATTTTGTACAACATAAGGTTTATAAAAAATATATAAAACGATATAAGAAATATTCTGTCCATGACGAGAATAATCAGTGTCGGTCAGGAGATTTAGTTAAAATTATTGAGTCCAGGCCTTTGAGTAAAACCAAGAAATTTCGCGTCCAGGAAATTGTCAAAAGGGCAGTTTGATTTAAGAGGAGTTGAAAAATGATTCAGGCAGAGACAAGATTGACTGTGGCAGACAACTCCGGAGCCAGGGAAGTTTATTGTATAAAAATCCTTGGCGGTTCGAAAAGACGTTATGCAAGTGTTGGGGATATTATAGTGGTTTCTATAAAAGAGGCAATACCCAATGCAAAGGTGAAAAAAGGTGATGTTGTAAAGGCTGTTGTTGTGAGAACTAAAAAAGAGATTTCAAGACCTGATGGGTCATTGATCCGATTTGACGACAATTCAGCTGTTATTTTAAATCCTGCCAGCGAACCTGTTGGAACACGTATTTTCGGGCCTGTTGCAAGGGAGCTTCGAGCCAAAAGGTTTATGAAGATAATCTCTCTGGCACCAGAGGTGCTTTAATTGCTCGTATTTTGGGAGAATCTTTATGAAAGATATTAAAATAAGAATAAAAAAAGAAGACAAGGTTAAGATTATTGCCGGTAAGGATAGAGGAAAGATCGGTAAGGTTTTAAAGGTGCTTAAAGATAAGAATCGTGTCGTTGTTGAGAATATCAACATGGCAAAGATTCATCAGAGGCCGACCCAGGCAAATCCCCAGGGAGGTATTGTTGATAAGCCAATGCCCATGGATTTGTCAAATCTTATGCTCATGTGCAGCAGCTGTGTGAAGCCGGTACGTGTTGGTATTAAGCAGTTGGAGGATGGCAAAAAGGTCAGGGTTTGTAAAAAATGTAATGAACAGATTGATGCTTAGGATAAGCCGAGGAACTAAATGTCGACTCTAAAAGAAAAATATGAAAAAGATGTAATGCCTAAGCTTATGGATACCTTTGACTATCAAAATAGAATGCAGGTTCCCGGGCTTACTAAAATAGTGCTGAACATTGGACTGGGTGAAGCTATGAAAAATATAAAGCTTCTTGATTCTGCATCTAAAGATCTTGGTTTGATGACCGGACAAAAACCTGTTATTACCAAGGCAAAAAAATCCATAGCTGCATTTAAACTGCGTGAAGGCGTGCCCATTGGCTGCATGGTTACTTTGCGCCGGGATAAGATGTACAATTTTTTGCATAAATTGATTAATATTGTTCTGCCCCGTGTTCGTGATTTCAGGGGAATCTCTGGTAAGGCTTTTGATGGTAACGGTAATTACACCCTTGGTATCAAAGAGCATATTATTTTTCCTGAGATTGAGTATGATACCACAGACAGTATAAGAGGTCTTAACGTCTCAATTGTTACAACTGCTGAAACTGATAAGGAAGGCAAAGAACTCCTGAGACTTCTTGGGATGCCTTTTAAAAATTAAAGGAGAGAGTGATTTGGCTAAGATGGCTTTAATCGCAAAGGCTAAGAGAGAGCCGAAATTTAAAGTTCGTGCTTACAATCGATGCCCAATATGTGGCAGACCAAGAGCCTTTATTAGAAAAGCGGGTATCTGTAGAATTTGTTTCCGTGAACTTGCCTCGGCAGGTAAGCTTCCCGGAGTAACCAAGTCCAGCTGGTAGTCTTTGTTTGCAACGGCTGGTAGAAAATGAAAAGAGTGAAGGCTGGGAGTTTACAGCTAAAGATCTATATTCAGGAGATTATTATGGCAATGAGTGATCCAGTTGCGGATATGCTTACAAGAATCAGAAATGGTGGTAAAGCAGAGTTCGCCAAAGTGGATATCCCCGGGTCTAAGTTGAAGATTGAAATTGCGCGGGTGCTGAAAGAACAAGGGTTTATAAAAAAGTATAAGTTCCTGGAAGATGATAAACAGGGAATTTTACGTGTTTATCTCAAGTATGCAGGAGAGGAAAAACCTACAATTTATGGGCTTAAACGTGTTAGTAAACCCGGTAGAAGGGTTTACAATAAAGCCAAAGATATAAAACCGGTTTTAAACGGTCTTGGTATTTCGATTTTATCCACATCAAAAGGTTTGATGACGGATAGGCAGGCGAGAAAAGCGAATTTGGGCGGTGAAGTCCTTTGTAATATTTGGTAGACAGGAGGAGTAAAAATGTCTCGAATAGGTAAAAAGCCGATCCAGATTCCAGAAAAGGTTGAAGTGAAAGTTAATAATGAGAGTATTTCAGTAAAAGGTGCTCTTGGAACACTTAACCAAAGTCTGCATCCGGCTGTTAATATAAAAATTGAAGATGGAATTCTAACTGTATCAACAGATCCTGATGATCGTAAAAAAGTTGCTCTTCAGGGTTTGTTCAGAGCGTTGATAGCCAATATGGTAACCGGAGTAACCAAGGGGTATGAAAAGACCCTTTTGCTCGTGGGGATCGGTTATCGTTCTGAAATAAAGGGAAACAGTCTGATATTAAATGTTGGATATTCCAATCCAGTTGAGTTTACAATTCCACAAGGGATTACAGCAAAGATTGATAAAAACACCAGGATAACCTTGTCTTGCATAGATAAAGGGCTTCTTGGAGAAACTGCGGCAAGAATACGAAAAATAAGACCACCTGAACCCTACAAGGGCAAAGGTATCATGTATTCAGATGAGAGAATAATTAAAAAAGCTGGAAAAGCTGCAGGAAAATAATCAAAACCCAGGAATAGGATATTATGGCTAATAAATTTACAAGGCGAATATCAAGGCTTAAAAGAAAGAGAAGAATCAGAAAGAGTATCACTGGTACCATGGAACGTCCAAGACTTAGTGTGTTTAGAAGTTTGAACCATATCTATGCCCAGGTGATCGATGATACAAAGGGTACAACAATGGTATCAGCCTCTACCCTTGATAAGGATTTTACCGAAACAGGCTCAAAGGGAAGAGCGGCAGCAACTGCTGTTGGCAAAATGATTGGCAAAAGGGCTCTTGATAAAGGGATCAAAAAAGTTGTGTTTGATAGAAATGGATTTCTCTATCATGGACGTATTAAAGCACTTTCAGACGGAGCCCGGGAAGCCGGGTTAAATTTCTAATAAGGAGGAGTCCCTTGCGCAGCAGACAAGATGAAGAAAATCAGCTGATAGATAAAGTTGTCCGCATAAACAGAGTTGCAAAGGTTGTAAAGGGTGGAAGAAATTTCAGCTTTAGTGCCCTTGTTGTTGTTGGTGATGGTGAAGGCAGTGTGGGATATGGCCTTGGCAAGGCAGGTGAAGTTCCTGAAGCTATTAGAAAAGGACTTGATAAAGCCAAAAAAGCAATGATCAAAATTTCTATATTGGATGGAACAATACCATTTGAGGTCATTGGTAAAGCCGGAGCAGGCCGTGTTCTGCTTAAACCCGCATCTCCAGGTACCGGAGTTATTGCAGGCGGAGGAGTTCGTGCGGTACTTGAGGCTGTTGGAATTACAGATATTTTGACTAAATGTATTGGAACCAATAATCAACACAACGTCGTCAGAGCAACTGTAGCAGGTCTTACGTCACTTGAAACCAGGGAAGAGGCCGCCAGAAGACGGGGACTTCAGCCTGAAGATATTTAACAAAAGAGGCTTGTAATGTCAGGTAAAGTAAAAATAACGCAGATCAGAAGTATAATTGGACGACCTGAAAAACACCGGAGAATATTACGTGCTCTGGGTTTGAAAAAAATGCATATGACTATTGAACATAAGAACAATAAAGCTATTGTTGGAATGGTTAAAAAAGTTTCCCACCTTGTTAAAATGGAGGAGGTGTAAATGAAACTTCACGAATTAGCACCTGCTGAAGGCAGCCGTAAAAATAGAAAAAGGGTAGGGCGTGGTCCAGGTTCCGGCATGGGAAAAACCTCCTGCCGAGGTCATAAGGGTCTTAAAGCAAGATCCGGCGGTAGTGTCAGGCCTGGTTTTGAGGGTGGTCAAATGCCCCTTTACCGTCGTCTCCCCAAAAGAGGTTTTAAAAGCCTTTCACGAATTGACGGTGCCATAGTAAATATTACAGATCTTGACAGATTTGAGGATGGTGCCGTGGTTGACATATTGGCTCTGCAGACTGCCGGGCTTGTTAAGGGCAACATTGACGTTGTAAAAATTCTTGGTTCTGGCCAGATTAATAAGGTTATTTCCATGAAACAGTGTAACGTCAGTAAAGCAGCCAGAGAAAAGATTGAGTCTGCTGGCGGAACTATTGAATTATAATTTAAGCTGGGGTTGATCAATGATTGAGAGTGGATACCAGAATATACTGAAGCTTCCTGAACTGAAAAAAAAGCTTTTAATTACTTTTGCATTATTGTTTGTATATCGTGTAGGTGTACATGTCCCAACACCAGGGATTGATACTGCAGCTCTTGCTTCTTTTTTTGATAATGCAGGGGGAACCCTTTTTGCAATGTTCAATATGTTTTCAGGAGGTGCTCTGTTAAGGCTCTCGGTTTTTGCTCTGGGAATAATGCCCTACATAAGTGCATCTATTATACTTCAGCTAATGACTGTAGTTGTACCGCATCTTGAACAACTCTCCAAAGAGGGGGAACAGGGTAGAAAGAAAATTACCCAATATACAAGATATGGTACAGTTGTTTTGAGTATTATTCAGGGATTTGGAATCAGTGTCGGGCTTGAAAGCATGACATCTCCTGCAGGGGCACCAATTGTAATGGAGCCTGGCTGGGGTTTTCGTCTTATGACGGTTATAACTCTAACCGCAGGCACAGCCTTTATCATGTGGCTTGGTGAACAGATAACTGAGAGGGGAATCGGTAATGGAATCTCTTTGATTATTTTTGCAGGAATTATTGCAAGAATGCCCATAGCAATAGGAAATACGCTGCGCCTTCTTTCAACCGGGGAAATGAGTATTTTTACAATAATAATTCTTGGGATTCTCATGGTGGCTGTTATCGGGTTTATTATCTTTATGGAGCAGGCCCAGCGCAGAATCCCTGTGCAGTATGCAAAACGGGTTGTTGGCCGTAAAATGTATGGTGGTCAGAGTTCCCATCTTCCTCTTAAGATAAATACAGCCGGGGTTATTCCGCCAATTTTTGCATCTTCAATAATCATGTTTCCAGCAACCATTGCAAATTTTATTGATCTGCCTGTTATGCAAACCGTTGCTGCAGCAATGAGTCCTGGAACAATTCTTTATAATTTGATATATATAGGATTTATTATATTTTTCTGCTTTTTCTATACTGCTGTCACCTTTAATCCTGAAGATGTTGCAGAAAATATGAAAAAGAATGGTGGTTATATCCCAGGCATAAGACCTGGTAAGAGAACAGCAGATTATGTTGACAGGGTTTTAACAAGGATTACAATGGGTGGAGCAGTGTATGTTTCTGCAGTATGCGTGCTCCCCACAATGCTCATGACAAAGTTTAATGTGCCTTTCTATTTTGGTGGAACAGCACTTCTTATTGTTGTGGGGGTATCTATTGATACAATCTCACAGATTGAATCCCATCTTATCACAAGAAATTACGAGGGGTTTCTGGGCAGATCGGGCAGTGGCAAATCAAAAAGGTAGAAATTAAATTTACCAGTTATTTTTATATGAAAGTCTTCATAACCAGTTAGAATAATTGACTTTCATTTTTTAGTTTCTGCCCTTTAGGGTATTGTGGTCGATGAGAATGACCATGCTCCGGCCATGCCGGTTATATGAAAGTCCGTCCAACCATTTACAATGATAGACTTTCTAAATTTGTTGTGGCCGATTAGAATAACCATGTTCCGGCCATGCCGGTTATATGAAAGTCCGTCCAACCATTTACAATGATAGACTTTCTAAATTTGTTGTGGCCGATTAGAATAACCATGTTCCGGCCATGCCGGTTATATAAAAGGTAAAATGGAGAG